>CAYLPO010000046.1:2958-9481 GCA_964385575.1 uncultured Lachnospiraceae bacterium
TACCTCCTGCGCAGGCTCTGCTGCTGTTTTCTTTCCTTTTCTCCTTCTTCCAGGCGTTCCAGGCGTTCCTTCTTATATTCCCGGTAACGGCCTTCATGAATAGCAAGGCGAATATTGTGTAACATCATATTATAAAACCACAGATTATGCAATACACATAATCGCATTCCCAACATTTCTCCCGATTTCAGCAGATGGCGGATGTAAGCGCGGGAGAACCGCCGGCACGCCGGACAGCCGCATTCCTCATCGATCGGCTTCGGGTCGCGCTCGTAGCTCGCGTTCAGCAGATTCATCCGCCCGTCCCAGGTGTAGACGTGTCCGTGTCTGCCGTTCCGCGAGGGATAGACGCAGTCGAAGAAATCCACGCCCCGGTCGACCGCCTCGAGGATATTCGCCGGCGTGCCCACGCCCATCAGGTAGGTGGGCTTGTTCCGCGGCAGGTGCGGAACGGTCACGTCCAGGATGTGATACATCTCTTCGTGAGTCTCGCCGACCGCCAGGCCGCCGACCGCGTATCCGGGCAGGTCCATCTCCGAGATCGTGTCCGCGTGCGCGATGCGGACGTCGTCGAGCACGCCGCCCTGATTGATCCCGAACAGCTGCTGCTGCGGGTTCAGGGTCTCCGGCAGGGAGTTCAGGCGCTCCATCTCCGCTTTGCAGCGGGACAGCCAGCGCGTGGTGCGCGCGACACTCTGCTCAATGTAGGACCGCTCCGCCCGGCTGGGAGGACACTCATCGAACGCCATTGCGAATGTCGAGGCCAGGTTCGACTGGATCCGCATGCTCTCCTCGGGGCCCATGAAGATCTTCCGTCCGTCCACGTGCGACTGGAAGGTCACGCCCTCTTCTTTGATCCGGCGCAGTCCCGCGAGCGAGAACACCTGAAATCCGCCCGAGTCGGTCAATGTCGGGCCCTGCCAGGTCGTAAAGCCGCGCAGACCGCCCATGTCGCGGACCACTTCATCGCCGGGGCGCACATGCAGGTGGTAGGTGTTGCAGAGCATGACCTGCGTGCCGATCCGCTCAAGGTCTTCCGCCGAGACCGCGCCCTTGATGGCGCCGGCCGTGGCCACATTCATGAACAGCGGGGTCTGCACGGTCCAGTGGACCGTCTTCACTTCGGCGCTCTTTGCAAGGCCGTCTTCTTTTAAGATCTGATATTCCATGTCACTCCTCGTCATCCTCCGCGAGCGCAGCCTGGATGGCGATCGCGCACTCGATCCGCTTCTTCTGCATCGCGCAGCCCAGGTCATAGGCGTCGTGGATGGTGCCGTGCGCGTGGTAGGAGTTCGCCGCGCATCCGCCGCTGCAGTAGAACCGCGCGAAACATTCACGGCACTTCTCCTTCGAATAGACATTGCAGGAGCGGAAGTCATCCGTCACCGCAGTGTTCGTGATCCCGGTGTCCACGGTTCCCAGAAGGAACTCCTCCTCGCCCGCGAACTGATGGCAGGGGTAGATGTTCCCGTTCGGCGTCACGGACACATATTCGCAGCCCGAGCCGCAGCCGGCCAGGCGCTTCGCCACGCACGGCCCCTGCGTCAGATCGATCATGAAGTGGAAGAACGTGAACGGTTCTCCGGCCTTTGCGCGGTCCACGTAGATCTGCGCCAGGCGGTCATACTCCGCAAAAATCTTCGGGAGATCCTCCTCGCGGATGGCGTAGGACTGCTCTTCGGAGAGATCCTCGGCCGCCACGACCGGCTCCAGCGAGAAGCGGTCGAAGCCCAGCTCCAGGAAATGCAGCGCATCCTCGGAAAAGTCCAGGTTGTTCCGCGTGAACGTCCCGCGAACGTAATACTGGCCCTTGCGCTGCTTCGCGAACTTCTGAAACTTCGGGACGATGATGTCATAGCTGCCCTGTCCGCCGGGGGTGGGGCGCATGCGGTCATTGACCTCTTTGCGTCCGTCAAGCGAGAGCACCACGTTATCCATCTCGCGGTTGCAGAACTCCATGACCTCGTCATTTAAGAGCATGCCGTTCGTGGTGATCGTAAACCGGAAGTGTTTTCCGTGCGGCTCCTCGAGCGAGCGCCCGTAGGCCACAAGCTTCTTCACGGTCTCCCAGTTCATCAGCGGCTCGCCGCCGAAGAAATCCACCTCCAGGTTCCGGCGGCTGCCCGACGCGGCCACCAGGAAGTCGAGCGCCTTCTTTCCGGTCTCAAAACTCATGAGCTCGCGGCGGCCGTGGTACTCGCCCTCCTCCGCGAAGCAATAGCGACAGGCCAGATTGCAGTCGTGGGCAATATGCAGGCACATAGCCTTCACGACCGCCCCGCGGTCCTTGAAATTCTCGATGCACTCCTGATATTCGTCCGGGGCGAACAGCTCTCCGGCCCCGATGAGGTCCCAGACCTCCTGGATGGCCTCGTAGAGGTCGTCCTCACTGTGCGCCAGCGCCAGTGACGCGATCACGCGCTGTTCGATCTCCTCGTCATCGGTGATGCCGGCCGCCAGAGCGCCGTCCCAGACCGCGATGACATCATTGACGACATCGTCCACCACGTGGACCGAGCCGCTGCAGACGTCCATCACGATGTTGTTTCCCATCTGTGTGAACTGGTGTATCATGTGTCCTTCTTCCTGTGTGTTATTTCAGACCAAAGCGTGTGGTAAACGCCTGATAGATCTCCTGATAAGATGAAAGCCGGATCTGCTCCCCGAACCGATTCTCCCATGCCGCCCGCAGCGCCTCCGCGAGCGCGTCGCGGTTTTCCGGCTCACACAGCCGGATCAGCGGGATCACATACATCACGGTAAAAAACGTACTGTCATACTTCACAGCCCGGGCAGGCTTCTGCTTCCCGGGTCCGGTCAGGATGCGTTCGACTTCGTCCATGAACTGCTGTCCGTAAGCAGCCAGATACGAGGCCGGACTCTCCGCTGCCGCGGCTTCCGCGCAGACGCGGATGATGTCCTCCTCGTACAGATCCCGGAACTCCTTCATGGTCTTCTGGTAGGCGTCCCGGTTCGATTCTTTCCTGATTCCGAACAGCCCTCTTTCGCCCCTGGGGACATTTCGATAGCCGTCATAGATCTCATAGAGTGGTCTCATGGCTGTTCCTCGCAGGCTTTCGGGAATCCGCCGGTACAGAGCGCGGCGATCTTCATGATTTCCCGCGCGATCTCCTCCACAGTCTTTCCGTCGGTCGGAACTTCCGTGCCGCCGGCTGCGCGGTAGGCCTCCTCGCGGCGCGCCATCAGCCGGGCCATGTCTTCCGGTCCGTGCACATCACGCAGCATGGGCCGCCCCGGATCGGATCCGATCCGCGCATAGACGGTCTCCGGCAATGCGGTCAGACGGATGACCGGGCAGCCGCTCTCCGCGAGCAGCCGCAGGTTTTCCTGCCGGGTCACCACGCCGCCGCCGCAGGAAATGATCTTTCCGCTTCCGGCGAGCGCTTCTGCCAGCACCGCAGTCTCCCGCGCGCGAAATCCGTCCTCGCCCTCCGCCGCAAAGATCTCGGGAATGCTCATCCCGCTCGCTTCGGCAATGATCTCGTCCGTCTCGACGGCCTCCATCCCGGTAAGCTCCGCGAGTTTTGCGGAAACGCTGGACTTTCCGCAGCCCATGAAGCCGAGCATGACGATGTTCGGGGCGGACGCCGCATGGCCCGGGCCGGTCATTTTGACAGCCTCCGGTACTCGTTTTTCCACTCTTCCGCGAGCGCGGCGACCGCTTCGCGTCTGGAAAACGCGCCCTTTTCGAGTGCGGCTTTCGCTTCCAGAGCCTTGCCCTCGTTCATGGCGCGGGCACGGGCATTCTCATATTCTTCCTTCCAGAGAATCCGGCTGCGGGCAGGCACCTGATCCAGCAGGTCAGTCCGGATGGGGATACTCTCGTCGATCTCATAGAGGAAGCACAGATCGCGCAGAATGCTCTCCTGCCCCAGGATCTTATAACTCTCCGCGAAGGCATCCGCAGCATCCGCGAACAGGAACATCCCCGCCAGCGCCACCGCGCTGTTATAGGTCACGCGGCCGCGCAGCGCGTCATCGGGTTCGCCGTAATCCCCGCGCAGGATCTGCTCATAGAGCGCCAGCGCACCGGCGTAATACTTCCGCCCCAACAGATAATCTGCGCGCTGCTTGGTCTTCTCGGCAGTCGAGAGTCCGCGCCGCCGGTTCATGCGCTCCTGGAAGAGCCGCATATCGCGCTCGCCATAATAGTGCACATCCTGCAGGACTGCCAGCATGAGAACTTCCACATCCTCGCCGTCCGCCTTCCATTTCCGGAGCTTCCGCTCGAGATCCGGCATGCGACAGCCTGTCCCGATGAAGCGCAGCATCTCTTCGTCGGGAAACTCATCCCCCAGAAGCGCGCTGTGGTTATATATGAAATAGCAGAGTTCAAACGCGCTGTAGAGATTCACGCCGAGATCCTTTACGTAATACGGCTGCTCAGCCTCCGCGTCTTTGCATAAGATATAACCCATATGCCACCTACGAAATCACAAAATCCTGCTTCACCATTTTCCCGCTGGCCGGGAAAAACTCTCCGAAACCCTTATCGATCACGCGGACCGTCATGCGGCGGTCGTCCGTGAACGCAAACATCGCCTGTACCCGGGTCGTACCGTTCGGCCGCGTCGGGAACTCCGACAGATCCACGACATACCGTTTCTGTGTATTGCCCGCCGCGGGCGTGACATAAAACTCCAGCTGATCCTCGGTCTCTAAGATCAGATCGACCGTGGCTTTCGCCTCATACCAGTTGGTCCCCGCCGAGAGCACCACGAGCTGCCGCTCGCGGCCTTCGTAGAGCACCCGCATCGAGATCGTCGAGGGGATCCGCCCCTCACATACGCAGATGTACGGGAACGTCGTCTGGGGCAATGTCTGGTCATACGCCAGGAACGCCGCCCCCTTCGCAAACAGGTTCTGCCCGTAGAACACGCGCCGCTTCTGGCAGACCGTCTTCAGAAACTCCGGCGCCCAGTCCGTGCGTTCAAAGCCCTTTCCGGTCAGAAAGACCGTGGTAATGATCTTTCCGTCCAGCAGCCGCCCCGCGCAGGTCGTGAGAATGGTATCGGCGGTCCGCTCGCCGGACTCCGTGTCCAGGACTTCCAGACTGAACCCTTCCTCCAGCGGCACTCCGCTCACCTGTACCAGCTGAGGTTTTCTCCCGCGCATGACCGAAAACTCGTAATAATACAGGTCGTTCGCGTTCAGATCGAACAGGCAGGTGTTATTCGCCCAAATCTCTTTTTTCTGACTCAGAACATAAAACAGATAAGCCTCGGAGTGGTTGATGATATGCACCGCCTCCCGGGCAATACCGAGCTCATCCGTGATCCCGATCAGCGCATCCAGTACATCCGGAAGCGTATCCTGCAGCGTGATCACCAGACTCTCGATCTGATCTTCACCGCTGCGGGCTTTCGCAAGATTGATCAGCTTCTCCAAAAAGATGCGCATGATGTCGGCGGCGGTGTATTTTACCCGTCGGATCGTGGCCGTGCCTTTCTTCGCCAGCAGCTTCACCGGCTTATCCACCATGGTGCCCTCGCCGTCGAGCGCCAACAGATACGCGTCCTCGCCGATCAGCCAGTCGTCGGTCTTTTTCCGGCGGCAGACCACCGAAGGAATCAGGCAGGATTCCTCCTTCTCGGAGGTGCCGACCTGGACCGCATCCATGATTTTTTTGTCGAACCAGCTGACCTGACTGTAGTCGTCGCAGAGATCAACGCCCATGATCAGTCCCATCACTTACCTCCGTGCCGTTATTCCATCGGCGTGAAACATTTCTCGATCAGTCCGTCTGTAACGGCATAACTCATCATCTGATCCTCGATCGCGGCATCGTCCCCGCGCTCGATCGCCTCCAGAATGCGGTTCAGTGCCGCAGTCCGGGTCGAGGATGCCGCTTTCGGCTTTCCGAGGAACTTCACCGTTCCCGAGGTCAGCAGTTCTCCTACGCTGGCCTCATGGATATCATACTGCAGTTCTTCTCCGTAGAGCAGCGGAAGCGCAGTCGCGTAAACACCGTCAAACACTTCCGGAAGCGCCGCCTGCTCCTCCTCACCGCCGGCCAGATGCCAGACGATGCGCAGGTTCCTGCCCGGAGCTCCGCGGTATTCGACGATGGCTTTGTCCGACAATTCCTCCGGCAGCGCCACGGTTTTTCCGAGCTTCGTAAAGAACCGGAACAGATATCCTTTCGCGCAGAGCGCCTTCACCATCCGTTCGACCAATGCCCGGCCGTCCTCTGTCAGTTTTCCTGCCTTCTCGGAGGCAGACTGCACAAGCGCGATCATGCTCACGTCGGGCAGTGCCCGCAGGTTGGTCTGATCCATCAGGGCTGCCATGTACTGCTCGATCTCCGGATCGATCGGTTCGCCCTTCATGACATAGAGCCAGCTCTTTACGACCAGGAATGCCTTGATGATGGTCTCGTCGCAGGACGACTTCGCGATATACGCCATAAAGATCTCGTCCAGATGTTCCGTCTCGCCGGAAAAGAGCATCTGTCCCAAAAGCCGCTCCTCGAGATCATGCGTGTCCACGCCGGCCTCCGCGG
>CAYLPO010000047.1:0-9329 GCA_964385575.1 uncultured Lachnospiraceae bacterium
GACGAGTTCGTGCGGGATTCGCACCCGCTTCCCTATTCTCCCGGTCTGCTCCGCGAAATGCGGGAACCGGGCACCTGATGTGTCATAGAAATCCGTGTTCAATTATACAGAAATCATCCGAAAGAACACTGGGCATATTTCACAAAATCTTAAATTATTATCGTGTATTTTAGACAAAAAGAGAGATCGGAAAGCGTGAAGATGAACGAAAGGCCGCAGGCCGTACTTCACCGCAGCGAAAAAAGCCGCGGCCGTAAAGGCCGCGGCTTTATGCGATCCGCTGCAGAGATCAATATGAAACGATTATTCTGCGGCTTCTCTGGCGTCGATCTCTGCCTGATACTGCTCCACCTTCTTCTTCGTAAGGCGGAAACCGAAGATCAGGATCACGAGGCCGACAAGGCACAGCACCGCGGGAACGACCGCGAAGGAGATCGTCATGGTCTGGCGGGCAGTGCCTTCCAGCGTAATGCCCGAGACCCAGCCGACGCTGACCAGAACGGCACCGATGATGACGCCGCGCAGGAAGATCGCGATTTTCAGAGGAAGGTTCTGCAGGCCCATGATCCAGCCGGATGCGTTCTGGCCGGTCTTCCAGGTCGAGTAGACCACGGTGTCTGCATTCAGAGCAGGGGACATGGCAAACGCGATACCATAGTAAAATCTGGCGCATGCGATCAGGCCGATGACTGCGATCGGGTTCGCGTACGCAGCATAGATCGCGAACAGGAAGACGGTCATGCCGGCATAGGCAATGATAGCCGTCGTGCGGGTCGAGATCTTCGCAGCGATGAACCGGCTGATGTAGGCGCCCACGATCGCCGCGATGGCGATGACCAGCGCGTAGGGAACCATCAGTCCGGGATTACCCGCGGCGTCACGGAAGTAGTAGATCGCGGAAGCCGAAGAAACGAAGTTCACGCTCCACTTCGCCAGGTCGGCGATGATCAGCAGGATCAGATGCGGGTTCTGGAACAGGGCCTTCATCATCGTAGGAAGGCTGATCCGGTTTCTCGCCGCAGCCGCACGGGCAGCTGCGTCGTCGCCGGTCTCCTGCTCTTCGTAGCCCTTCGTCATGCGGAAGTGCGCATAGTAACCGAGGACCATCAGCCAGCCAAGGATGAACGCGGCGGCCGCCCACTGGTTTCTCTCACCGATCTTGCTGCCCAGCAGCGTAGCGAAAGGCAGGCCCAGATAGGAGAACAGAAGTCCGCCGATATTGTTCCAGGTCGCTCTGGAGGAGGCCAGGGTCGCTTTTCCTTCGGGGGTCTGGCCGACAACGTTGATCAGTGCCAGGTTCGCCACATAACCGAAGTTCCAGATGATGTGTGAAACGATGGCCGCGATGATGATAAGGACCGCGGAAAGCGTCTCATTATCGCCGATGCGCAGGAACTGGCAGGCGAAAATGAACGGCACGATCCAGGGAGTCATGACCATCCAGGAACGATAACGTCCCCAGCGGCGGGCTTTGACTCTGTTGATGATGCCGCCGTAGATCCAGGACAGGCACGCATCCACGATCGAAAAGACCGAGTTGATCACAGCGGCGATCGCCGGTGCGAACATCGCAAAGTCGGTCAGGAACGTCATGAAGTAGAACGTCTCGACGTTACTCATCAGGACGAAGCCGCAGTCGCCCACGCCGAAGAAAGTCTTCAGTGCCGTGGTGAGGCCCTTCCTGTTCCCGGGCTGTCCGTCGTCAGCGGGCGTCTCTTCAGGTACCGGATCAGGCTGAGTGATCTCTTCTTCTAAAATGTTGCCTTCTTGCTCCGTATTCATATGAACCTCCTTTATAAGTGTCTTTCGAAAAAGACCGCTTTTACTGCGTTCGACGAGCCGCTGCAGCCGGCAGGCCGAAAAAAGTTTTGAGTTATACGAATATTTTTGGAAAATCGTGCAAAACAGGCGGGTTAGAATCCAAAAATATTCTAAAGTTATAAACAAATTCTAAATTAACAACTAGTGTTTGTCAATTTATTCCGAAACAATTTGTCGCTATTCTTTAAATCTTTAAAGCATCCAAGAACAATTAAGCTAATATTTAAACTGCACTATGTTTCTCTGGTACATCAATAAAAAAGAGGCCCCTTATCGGGGTCTCTTTTTATAACCGTAGTTGAATGATGTTCCATTTGAAGTCTATCGTTCAGTTTCAGTCCCTGAAGATGGCATTTTTGCCCAAATCGATACTCATTTCAGGGCGAGAATAAGATGATTTTTATTATTTGGCCGTTTTCGTCTTACTCCGGAGCGCATTTTAACCGTTTTTCTTCCATTTTCAGTTCAAAAGCCTTGCACGAAATCGTAATATCGACTGTTTTAGTCTAAAAAATCCCGCTTCTGCACCTTCAGAAGCGGGAAAATCACGTGAAAAAGTAGGCTAAAAGCAGAAAAAAAGTCTTTTTCGTCTTATGCCGCACCTGCAAAACCGACATAAAACGGGAATTCATTGACACCTACAGGAAATAATCGCCGATCACTCGCACAATGGCTCGCGCGATGTTCATGCCCGAATGAACGCTCACACAGCTCCGTTTCAGGCTGCTTATACGCTCATCTCGGTCCGCCTGATCAGGTCATCCTGACTATCCTTAAACACCTCCACAAAGTAAGCGGAGAACCCCGCCACGCGCACCACCAGATCCTGATAATTCTCCGGATGCTCCTGCGCGTCCCGCAGCGTATCCGCAGACACGATATTCAGCTGCAGCTCCATGCCGCCGCCCTGGAAATACGACTCCATCACCGCTCTCAGCTTCCGCCAGCCGCCCTCGCCCGCCAGCGCAGTCGGATGGAACTTCATATTGCAGAGCGTCCCGTTCGAATACTTCGTCTGGTCGAACGTCAGCAGCGAATTGATCGTGGTGAGCGGCCCGCCCTTGTCCAGCCCCGCGCGCGGCGAAATACCGTCGCACAGAGGATCACCGGAGCGGCGGCCGTCAGGCGTCGCAGGCGTAAACTTGCCGAACAGCACATTCAGGGTCACCGGGTAACAGCCCGCGTGCAGGTGATTGCCTCTGGGGCCGCTGGTGCGGTTGATATTATCCGCGTAGCAGTCCGCCGCCCAGGTCATCCACTTATCCGCCTCAGGGTCGGCATTCCCGTAATGCGGGCACTTGCCCTCGATGAACTGGCGCAGCTCCTCTTCGCCTTCCCAGTTATTCATGATGGCGTCGTAGAGCCGGCGCGTACTGACCTGTTTCGTCTTAAAGCACAGATGATCGACGATGTTCATGCAGTCCGCGAGATTGCCCACGCCCACGCAGGAATTGCCGGTGGAATTATACTTCGCACCGCCCCACATGACGTCCTTCCCGGACTCCATGCAGCCGTCCATGGTCGCCGAAACGATCGGCAGCGGAATGTGGAAACTCGCCACGGATTCCCACGCCGCGATGCAGCTGGCCTGCCACTTGCAGAAGAATTTCATCTGCGTGTCCACAGCCTCCATGACTTCCTCGATGCTGTTCATCTCATAGAGATAGCCCGTGGCAGGACCTGTTTGCCTGGGTTCGGGAGCACCCGGCATGCGGAACGGGTTCACACCATTATTAATGGCAATGTCGAACAGCACCGCGATATTGATATAAGACTCTCCGCCTGTGCCGCCGGGCTGCGCCCACTCCGTGCCGCAGCCGCAGGGCTCCACGCAGCCCATCAATGCATAGTTGCGGGCATCCTCCAGCGTCAGTCCGCGCTTCATCAGCGCCGGGACGATCACCCCGTCGTATTCATACGAAGGAACGCCGCCCGCCTGCTTCGTGGCCTCGATGGCAGCCTCCCAAAGGTCGTCCGGCGTGCCGTCATGGATCCGCAGCGCCTGAGGCGGCGAATGCAGTGCCAGCCGCCCGCTGGCCTGAAGCAGCATGTAGGTCACGCAGTTCGATGCGTCGTTTCCGTCTTTGTCCACGCCGCCGGAGGTGATCAGCATACCGGAGGTATAACCCGGATTCGCCGCGGCGGCCATCTCAGACCCCACTTTATTACATTCCGCCAGCTTCAGAATGAAGCAGTCGACCAGCTCCTGCGCCTCTTCCTGCGTAAGCCGGCCGGACGCGATGTCCGCCTCGGCGTACTTGCCCACGTACTGGTCCACGCGGCCCACGCTGGTCCCGTGCTGCTGCGCATCCAGGCAGAACGACAGATGATACAGGTAGACGATCTGCAGCGCGTCATGCAGGTTCCGCGCGGGGTTCTTCATGATCCAGTTCAGGCAATCCGCCATATCCAGCAGCTCTGCCTTCCGCTTCTCATCCGTACAGATCTCCGCTTGGCGCAGGCACTCCTCGGCATAGCGCTCGGAGTATCGGATAATGCCGCGGCACACGATATCCACGGCGCGGTAGAAATTATACTGATAGATGGACGCCCCGAAGATGCCCTCTTCCTCGAGTTTGGCCATCTTCTCACAGGCCTCCTCCGCAATGGACAGGAAGCCGCGGTCCACGGCCTTCCACTGGTTCGCGGTAAAGTGGCCCACCGGCGCGCGGCAGGAACCCTTCGTACGGAACGAGACCACGCCGTTCCCCTCGACTTGCCGCAGGCCGCGCGGCATATACTCGTCCGCGATGCGGCTGTGGTTGTATTTGACCCAGAAATCGCCGGTCGCCAGGCCATACTCCGCGTCCTCTTCGTCAATGTCATACGGATCCGTACCGCGGGTGGTAATGTAACGGTTTCCGTCCGCGTCTCTGCGGCTCACCTCGTCCATGAACCAGTCGAAGGTAAACTCCGGGTAGACCGCGGAACTGCGGTAGGTCTCGCCCTGGAAGCCTACGATGAGCTCGTCCTCAAAGACCGGCGTGGGCATCTTCTCAAAGAGATTCCGCAGGTTCTTGGCGCGCTTCAGGATGCCGGTCAGCTGCGGGTTCTCCATGTAGAATTCCGTCACCAGCCGGTATCTGGCCATGTCGACTTTCGGTTTCGTAGAACGATATCTGTTTCGGATCCGGTTCACGCGATCGGATACGGGGGCTTTCACATACATTTTCTTTTCTCCTTTCCCGCTGAAAAAGAAAACTTCCGTCTGCCTTATTTGTATCAGCCTGACTATGCTGTCCCTCTATACGAAATAATACCCTATGGCGTGGGGCAGATACAAATAAAAAGAGCAATTCCGGCCGAATGTCGATAGATATCCGCGCATTTTTGTATAATTTTTTGTATAATCATGTCAAAAGAAAACCGAAAGGAGATGTTTCCCATGATTCCTTCTATCACGAATATGCAGGACGCCTTCTCACTGAAAGGCAAGAACGCCGTCGTCACCGGCGGAAACCGCGGACTGGGCTTCGCCATCGCGAGCGCCATGGCACAGAGCGGCGCGAACGTGGCCATCCTCTGCCGCGACCGCGCGAAAGCGGCTGAGGCGCTGGCCGAGCTCGAGCAGTACGGCGGCCGCTACATGAGCTTCGACTGTGACATCACGGACCTGAAGAGCGTGATCGCGCTGGCGGACCGGGTGACCGAGGAGTTCGGCCCCACAGATATCTTGGTGAATAACGCGGGCGTCTCCTGTGTGAACGAGCTGTTAGACATGGACGAGGAGCTGACGGACTGGTACAAGGTCCTGAACACCGACCTGAACGGCACCGTGCACATGACTTACGCCTTCGGCAAGAAGATGCGCGACGCGGGCCGCGGCGGCTGCATCATCAACACGACTTCGAACGCCGCCTTCATCGTGAATAAGACCCAGGCCATGTCGCCCTACTCCTGCGCAAAGGCCGCGGCGAACCACTTCACGCACTGCATGGCCGTGGAACTCGGAAAGTATAACATCCGGGTGAACGCCATTGCCCCCGGCTTCACGAACACCGAACTCTCGAAGTGGATCCCGAAGGATCAGTTCGATTATATCAATAACCAGATGCCGCTGGGCCGCTTCGGCGAGCCCATCGAGGTCGGCGCGCTGGCCGTATATCTGGCCTCGCCCGCGGCGGCGCAGATCACCGGAACCGTGACCGTGATCGACGGCGGATACATCCTCTCCTGCTGAGGAACCACCGGGCGTCGGCGGGGTCATATCCCGTTCAAACGGCCTGCAGCAACGAATTATCTGCATAAAAAAACAGCCCTGCATTCGTAAAGTGCAGGGCCGTTTTTGTGTCGTTTAACCGAAAATCTCCCGGATCTTCGCCGCCAAAGCCTCCGCCACGGCTTTGTGGCCATCCACATCCAGATGAACACCCTCGTAGTCCGTTGTGGATGCCACTTCCCCCAAGTCAATGAAGTGGCAGCCGTACAGGTCCGCGGTCTTCCGAAATTCCGGAGCGAGCGCACGGGACTTATCGACCATGGCCTGTGTGGTGATACCGTCCGGGAGCTGCAATGCGCCTTCACCGATCGGCACCGGTACAGCGACCAGGATCTGCGGCATGCGCATCCCCATGTAAACCGTGGGATCCTTCACGATCCGCAGAAGCCGCGCAAGTCCCATCGCGATCATGGGCGCGGAGGCAGCGAAAATATCCTTCGTGTCATTCGTGCCCAGCATAATGATGACCAGATCCAGCGGCATATGAGATTCCAGACAGGGTCTCAGATACCGGAGGCCGTTCCGGCCGGGCATCGTGGGGTCGTCAAACACGGTCGTGCGGCCGTTCAGCCCTTCTTCGATCACACGGTACTCCGCTCCCAGCAGCTCCTGAAGCCGGCAGGTCCAGCGGACCGACGTATCATATCGGCCGAACTTTCCTTTCACCCACTCCGGAGAAAACCCGTACGTATTTGAATCCCCGAAACACAGAATGTTTTTCATAAAGATCTCCTTTCTTCTGCGCGCAGCGGACAGGTCAGTTTGCTTTATCCTCGCGGTAGAGGACATTGCCCTGCTTTCCGTCCAGGCGGAGCATATCCTCTCCGATCACAGCGGCAGAAAACAGATCATGGCCCAGCATGTTCGTGGGAATATGTTCGTCCTCGTGTGCCAGGATCTTATGACAGCACTCCAGCACATTGTCAATGATCTCTTTTTGGAACTCGTATACGCCGTGATTTCCCAGAACGCGGTCATACATGGGTTCCATATCCTTGATCCTCTGCAGCGCGTTCATGTAGCCGCTGACATTGGACGAAGTATCTTCGAACAGAAGGACATTGTCGTCACAGACATCGCCGATGATCAGAACGCGGTCCTCCTCAACCAGCGCGCAGAGGCTCCCCGGCGTATGCCCGGGCGCCTGCAGCAGCTGCATCGTCACGCCGCCGAGATCAATGGTCCGGTCATCCGGCAGATCCTCCAGCATATCCGCCGAAAACGTGTAAAACTCGGACAGATCCAGCTCCAGGCCGTGGATCCCGATCAGGGAATCCCTGCGGAAGACCGGGTCGCTGTGCTCCTCAAAGACCGGCAGGTCCTTCCGATTCATGTAGGCATGGTCGAAATGCCCCACGCCGCAGATGTGGTCACAGTGTCCGTGCGTCAGAACCACCGTAAGCGGAAGCGGCGTCACGGATTCGACGAACGCTTTCACATCACCGAACCCGAAACAGGTGTCCAGCAGATAAGCTTCCTTCTCTCCGACAATCAGATACGCCGCGACATCCAGCGCATCCAGGATGCGATAAATGTGCTCCGACACTTTTTCATACGAATATGAGGTGAGATCCATGTGTTTCTCCTTTCCGATATCTTTCCCGACCTGTGTTACTATTGACCGATGGTTTTACCGGCCGGTATTCTCCAGCCTGTATTTCTCCTGACTTCAGAACCGTCCGATATCCCTGGCGGCGTTATAGGCTTCCGTGGTCGCGGAAAGGATGTTCCGCGCCTCGGTGCAGTCTCCGACCATGTAAAACTCCGGAGCACAGTCGTTCAGCGCCAGTGACGCATCGCTATGCGGGCGCTGGCCGACCGCGTAGATCACGGTGTCAGCCGGATAGAACTGCTCTTCTCCCGCGACGTCTTCCGCCAGAACGCCGTCCGCGCGGATCTCCTTTGCGCGCGTGGAGAGCGCGGTCCGGATCTTCCGCTCCGCGATCTGCATCCGCAGACTGTTCATGTGGACCATGTTTCCGCCGTCGTTCAGCTCCGGCATCATCTCCATGATGGTGATATCCTTCCCCAGACCGGCCAGGAAGATGCCCAGCTCAATGCCGACCAGGCCTCCGCCCAGGATCACCACGCGTTCTCCGGCTTCCTCCGGATGCGTATAGAGATACTCCGCTCCGAAGACATTGGCCCCGTCAATGCCGGGGATGGGCGGCTTCACAGGAGAAGCTCCAAGCGCCGCCACGATGGCATCCGGTGCCAGACTCTCCGCCAGCTCCGGCGTCACCGGGGTGTTCAGGCGGATCTCCACGCCCGCATCCTTCACGCGGCGCGCCTGCCGCTCCAGATATTCTCCCAGCCTCTGCTTAAAGGGCACCAGCGCCTCGCATTTGAGTACGCCGCCAAGCTCCCCGGACGCCTCGCAGAGAATGACTTCATGCCCCCTGCGGGCCGCCGTCAGGGCAGCCTCCATACCGGCAATGCCTCCGCCCGCCACCAGCACCTTCTTCCGGACCGCGGCCGGAATGCCGGAGCGCTCCTCCAGCTCATGCCCGATGACGGGATTGATCGCACAGGCGCGGCGGCGCGTGCGGGTACTGTTCGCGAAGCAGGCGCAGCAGCGCATGCAGCGGTCGATGTCGTCATCCCTGCCGCTCCGCGCCTTCAGCGGCAGATCCGGGTCGGCCAGGCTCTCCCGCCCCAGATTCACGATATCCGCCTTTCCGGAAGCGATGATCTCCTCCATAAACGCGGGGTCCGTCAGCGCTCCCACCGTGGCGACCGGCGTGCTCACGTGCTTTTTGACTTCCGCGGCGTATTTGACATTGCACCCATCTTCCTGGAACATGCCGGGATGCGTGATCGTGGTGGCGTACTGCGATTCGTGATGCCCCGCGGAGACATGGATGATATCCGCCCTGCCGTCCAGCATTTTCGCGATCGCGATCCCCTCGTCGATATCATAGCCGGTGTCGGTACACTCGGCGCCGCTGATCCGCACCTCGATGGGGAAACCGGGACCCACGGCCCTGCGGACGCTGTCGATCACCGCGAGCGGCAGCCGCATGCGGTTCTCCAGATCATGACCGCCCCAGCGGTCCGCGCGGGTGTTCGTGGCCTCGGAGATAAACTGCGCAAGCCCCCAGCCGTGGCCGGCGTGGATCATGACCATACCAAAGCCACACTGTTTGACGAAAGCAGCGGCCTTCCCGAACGAGCGGATCAGATCCTCGATCTCCTCCTCGGTCATGCCGCGGATGTGGCGCATGCCGTCCGGGGAGAGAGCCACCTCGTGGCCGTCATTGTTCGTGGTGTGGACATCGGGGATGGCCAT
>CAYLPO010000048.1:0-9248 GCA_964385575.1 uncultured Lachnospiraceae bacterium
TTTATTGTTTCGCACGTTCGCTTCGCTCCGTGCTCAACTGGCTGAAGCCTATAATCAAAAAGACCGGTGCCGCCTCCCGCGTCACACCGGTCTTTCGCGATCTCACAGCTGACTCTGAATAAATTCCGCCAGTGTCTCTGCGGCAGCCTCCTCGTCCGGACCTTCCGCCGTGATCACGACCGGTTCGGCCGGATCCACCTGCATGGACAGCATGCCCATCAGGCTCTTCGCGTTCGCCCGCATACTTCCGTTCGTGATGTAGATGGTGCTGTCAAACTCTCCGGCTTTCTGAACAGCCATCGCCAGAGGGCTGTCGTCAAGCTTCCTCATGTTCGATCTGATGCTCAGTGTCTTTACCGTCATGATACGCCTCTTTTCCTTTTAAACTGCTCTGTGCAGACTGCTGCGTTTCCGCTGCTCCGTTTTCGCTTCTCCGTTTATGACGCGCCGCGCTCTTCACGCAATTTCGCTGCCAACTCGCAAAGCCGGCGCAGCCTGTGGTTCACGCCCGACTTTCCGACGGGCGGCTCCGCCTTTTCACCCAGTTCCGTCAGGGGCAGATCCGGATACTCCAGCCGCAGCCTTGCCATCTGTTCCAGGCCTCCGGGCAATGTCCGCAGTCCTACCGTCTCATCAATGTAGCGGATATCGCGGATCTGCTTTTCCGCGGCTGTCACGGTCTTCCCGATATTCGCTGTCTCGCAGTTTACCTCGCGATTCACCCGCGCTCGAAACTCACGGGCAATACGCGCGTTCTCCAGCTCCATCATGGCAAGCGGCGCATCCATGACCGCCAGGGCGTCGCTGATCTCGTCTCCGTCTTTCAGATAGACGACCGTGTAATTCCGACGCTCCGTGATCTTCGCCTGAACCCCCAGATCCGCAAACAGAGAAGCCAGGAGTTCCGCGGTGCCGGGCTCGGTGCACACCAGCTCCAGATGATAGGAGCGGGCAGCTTTTGGATCCGTAACCGACCCCACCGCCAGAAACGCGCCGCGCAGGAACGCCCGCTTGCAGCAGGAATTCTGCACCAGTACCGGGTCCACGGTCAGCCCTGCCTGCTCTTCGTCTTCATCCCAGTCGCGGTCCATTTCGATCTGGGCGAACTTCGACGCCTGCAGGATCCGCAGGGCAGCTTCCGGATCACGTACCGCAAGGACCCAGCTGATGCGGTTTCGCTCTTCCCGGTTCCGGTCCGGATCGTCTTTCGCACCGGGCTCCCGGGCAGCACATGTCATCCGGATCTCGCATGCCACCGAAAAGCAGCGCCGCACCAAATAGAAAAACGCCTTCGCCAGATACCGGTTATCCGTGCAGACGTAGATCTCGAACCGCCCGTCCTCCCTGGCACATACCTGCCCGGCCAGGGCGAGAATGGCTGCGATCTCCGCAATCCGGCAATGTCTGGCGCCGTCCGTTTTTCCGGCCAGTTCTTCTTTTACGCGGGAAGAAAACGACATCTTCCGTCCCCCATAAAGCAGTCCCTTCGGCTCCTCTCCGACGCGCGAAGCGGTCCCCTCCGGGTCCATTCCTCAAATCAAATATAGTACAGCCCCCGGCTGAATTCTATTCGAAAAAGTCACGAAAAATCGCCCAGCAGCTTCACTTCCATTGTCAATTTTACACCGTGCGCCGCGAGCACTTTTTCCTGCACGTCACAGATCACGCGCCAGATGTCAGAGGCCGTGCCTCCCTGATCATTGACCACGAAACCGCAGTGCTTCGGCGAGACACATGCGCCGCCGACCCGGTAGCCTGCCAGCCCCGCATCCTGAATGAGCTTGCCCGCGAAATACCCCTCCGGGCGTTTGAACGTGCTTCCCGCGCTGGGGAATTCCAGCGGCTGCTTGGCACGCCGCTGTGCCGCGAGGTCGTCCATCTTTGCGCGGATCGCTTCGGGATCGCCTTTTTGCAGCACGAACTCCGCGCTCAGCACGATATAGCCTTTTTCCGGAATGAGGCTGTGCCGGTATCCCAGGTCCAGTTCGGAAGCGAAGACCGTCTCCAGCTTCCCCTCTCGGGTCAGCACGGTCACGGAACGCAGCACGTCCTTCATCTCGCCGCCGTAGGCCCCGGCATTCATGACCGCGGCTCCGCCCACAGTCCCGGGGATCCCTGCCAGACATTCCATGCCCGACGCCCCCCGCTCCAGCGCAAAGCGCGCGACTGCGGACAGCTTCGCGCCGGCACCGGCCTCGACCCGTACCTGGCGCAGCGCCCGCTGCACATTCGAGCAGCCTTCGCTGTCGAGCACCTGCAGAATTCCGTTCACGCCGCTCATATCAAGGACCACGCCGCGATATCCTGTATCGCTGACCAAAAGGTTCGATCCGTTTCCCAGGATAAACGGTTCCTCCCCCGCCTCCCGGCAGATGCGCACCGCGCGGGCTGCCTGTGTCTCGTCCGAGGGGGTCAGAAACAGATCTGCGGGGCCGCCTGCCCGAAAGCTCGTGTGCGTCGCCATGGACTCATCCCGGCGGACGCGCTCCTCGCCAAGGGCATTCTGAAGCTGTACGTAAAGTTCATCCAATCTTGCCATATTTCCTCCCGCCGCCTGTGCATATTTGCTCTTCAGGTCAAGCATCCTCTGTTCCGGTGTGTCATTTTTCTTCCGTGCCGAACTGTCTGCTGATCCGGTCGATCAGGTCGCCTCCCGCGTCATATCCCATCTTCTTCATGCGGTGGTTCATGGCAGCGGTCTCCACGATGATCGCCAGGTTCCGGCCCGGCCGGAGCGGCATGTCATAGCGTTCGACCCGGTTTCCCAGAAATTCGATCCATTTCGTTCCGGATCCGAAGCGCTCGTACTCCTTGTTTTTATCCCACTCCTCGAGGTGGATCACCATGTCGATGTCGCAGGAATCCGCCACTGCGCCGATTCCGTACATCATCTTCACATCAATGATCCCGATCCCCCGCAGCTCGATCAGATCCTTGATCATCTTCGGGGCGCTGCCCACCAGACGCTCGTCGCTGATCTTCCGGATGTCGACCGCATCGTCACTGACCAGCCGGTGCCCTCGCTTGACCAGTTCCAGGGCCGCCTCGCTCTTTCCGATGCCGGAATCGCCCGTGATCATGACACCGATCCCGAACACGTCCACCAGAACGCCGTGTGTCCGGATCACGGGGGCCAGCCGCCGCTTCAGCCAGAGGATGATCTCGGAACTGAACTCGCCGGTGGCGCGCTGCGTCATGACGATGGGAATGCGGTAGTCTTCCGCCAGTCGGCAGACCTCCTCCGACGGCCGCAGCCCACGGCAGAACACAATGACGGGCATCCCGTCCGGCGCCGCCTGAAACAGCGCTTCGTAACGCGCCAGGATCTCCTGTTCGGAAAACTGCTCCAGATAGAAATACTCACCATTGCCCATGATCTGAACACGGGTGTGATCGAAATGCTCATAGAAGCCCGCAATCTGCAGCGCAGGCCGGTTCACCTCGGGCACCGTGATCTCAAACTCGCTCGGATCCAGTGCCGGAGTCAGGTATTCCAGATCCCAGCGCTTGATGAAATCTTTCAGGTATACTTTCTCCATATTCATTCCTCCGCCGGATGAAAATACCGGTACACGTTCTCCGCCACGTTCTCCGTGATCCCTTCCACGGCCATGAGCTCATCCGGTCCTGCCGCGCGGATCTTTTCGATGTCCCCGAACGCGTGCATCAGGGCTTTCCGCCTGGCCGGCCCGATCCCGGGAATATCGTCGAGTACCGACCGGATCTGCGTCTTTCCGCGGATACTGCGGTGATACTCGATCGCGAAGCGATGCGCTTCGTCCTGGATCCGTGTGATCAGCTGGAACCCTTCCGAGTGCGTATCGATGGGGATCTCCACGTTTCGGAAATACAGTCCGCGGGTCCGGTGATGATCGTCCTTGACCATGCCGGCCACCGGAATCGGCAGCCCCAGTTCACCGAGGACCTCCTCCGCGATATTGACCTGCCCGCGGCCGCCGTCCATCAGGATCAGGTCGGGAAGCCGGGAAAACCCTCCGCTCTGTATAAACGGAGCACGGCCGTCTTCGGCCCGGCGGGCGTTGCGCGCATCCTGCTCCTGCAGTTCCGTCAGGCCCCGTTCGAAACGCCGGGTAAGGACCTCGCGCATGGACGCGTAATCATCCGGTCCCTGCACGGTCCGGATCCGGAACTTCCGGTAATCCGAGCGCTTCGGACGGCCGCTCTCATAGACGACCATGGAGCCGACCGAGCCGGTCCCCTGCGTGTTTGAGATGTCGTACGCCTCGAACCTGGTGCAGTCCTCCAGCCCCAGCCAGCCCGCGATCTGCGCGGCGGCCTCCTCGGTGCGGCGTTTCTCGCGCAGAATCTTATCGCGGTCCTTCTCCAGCGCCGCGCGCGCGTTCTCCTCCGCCAGCTTCAGCAGGCCGGTCTTCTCTCCCCGCTTGGGCGCCAAAATCCGGCACTTCGAGCCGCGGACCGAACTCAGCCACTCTTCGATAAGCTCCCGCTCCGGGATCTCCTCCTGCAGGAAGATCTCCTTCGGGATGAACGGAGTCCCGGCGTAAAACTGCTTCACGAAATCTCCCAAAAGCTCCGCGCGCGAGTCGAACTCATCGGCCGACAGGTGGAACCGGTCCCGGCCGATCATACGGCCCTCGCGGATGAAAAAGATCTGTACGACCGCGTCATGGCCCTCGGCGGCCGCGGCCACGATGTCGCGGTCATCGCCCCCGGTCTCGGTAACGCGCTGCTTCTCTTCGAGCGCCTTCACCGCGAACAGCTGCTCCTTGATCTTTCCTGCTTCCTCAAACTCGAGCCGCTCCGCGGCTTCCTTCATCTCGCGTTCCAGACGTTCCAGCACGTCCCCGTACTTGCCTTCCAGGAATGCGATCGCACGGTCCACCTGCGACCGGTACTCTTCCTTTGACACATATCCCTGGCAAGGCGCATCACAGCGGTGGATATGATAATTCAGGCAGGGCCGCTCTTTGCCGATGTCCTTCGGAAGGCTGCGCCGGCAGGTCCGCAGGCGGAACAGACTGTGCAGCAGCTCCAGAGTCTTATGCACGGCGCCGGCATTGGTATACGGGCCGAAATACCGGGACTTGTCGCGGCGCATCTGGTGCGCATAGATCAGGCGCGGGTACTCCTCCTCCAACGTCACGCGGATATAGGGGTAGGCCTTGTCGTCCTTCAGCATGGTGTTATACTTCGGCGCATACTCTTTGATGAGGTTGCACTCCAGCACCAGGGCTTCCATCTCGCTGTCGCACATAATGTACTCGAAATGATCGATCAGCGACACCATCCGCTGGATCTTCGGCGACTTTTTCACGCTGTCGCGGAAGTACGAACGCACGCGGTTTCGCAGCTTAATGGCTTTCCCGACATAGATGACCTGGTCAGCCGCATCGCGCATGAGATAAACTCCCGGAGACATCGGGAGTTTTTTCAGCTCTTCTTCAATCACAAAACCGGATGCAGTCTTCATGTACCTCTGCTACTTTCTCTGCTGCGCGTAATAAAACATGTATTGCTGCAGCAGACCTGCCAGTTCCCCCTGGCTCTCAAACGGATCTTTTCCGTCAAAAAACTCATGGATCGCGCGGGCGATCCAGACGTCCACCGGCGCGCAGGCCATCCGCCCGTAGCCGAACAGGGCCACACACCCGGCCACTTTCACCCCGACGCCTTTTACCCGCAGGAGCTCCGCGAGCAATGCCTCGTCCGGGAGCTCAGCCAGATCCCACAGGTCCAGTGCTCCCGACACCACACGTTCCGCGGCGTCGCGGATGTACGGCAGCCGGTAACCCACACCGCAGGAAGCGAGCACCTCCGGATCCGCTTCCATAACCGCCTCCGGCGACGGAAACCGATGCAGGGTCTCCCGCTCCGTCACGATCTCCGGACCCAGAGCGGCGCAGAGCTTTTCGACACAGGTCCGGATGGCAGGGATGCTCCGTCTCTGGGAGATGATGAACGTCACCAGTGTCTCCCACGGGTCCTGCCGCAGGATGCGGATGCCCCGGCCGGCCTCACAGACCTCCTCGGTGTAGGCATTGTCCCGATGAATGGCCTTCCGCATCCGCTGATAATTCCTGCCCAGATCGAAATACGGTGTCCATATTTCCGACCAGGCAGTCTCGTCGCAGGAAGCTTCCCAGCCGCCCTTCCCGAGGTCTTCCAAATATAATACATGCTCTCCGGTGATGAAACGCCATACGCCCTCCTCCACGGAGACCGCGCGGAATGTCTGTCCGCACACGGCGATCTTCTCCGGATCAAAATCATCCGAGATAATGATATTTAACATAGTCCGACTCGCTTTCTGTATGTGTGCATACAGCCGGCGTCGTCCCGGCTGCGCAGGCCTACCGCCCGGCAGCCGTATGCCCCGGGATCACCCGCGGCTCAATTCGTCCGCGCAGGCATCCGCCAGGGCAGCAAACTCCGCCAGCCCCAGTTTCTCTCCACGGATCTTCAGGTCCAGTCCCGCGCTCTCCAGCGCCCGGGCCGCCTGGTCCTTTCCCAGGCCGGTCTCCGGCGCGTTCGCCAGCGCGTTCACCAGCGTCTTTCTTCTCTGGTTAAATGCCGCCCGGATCAGCCGGAACATGAGCCCCGCATCACGTACCTGTACCGGCGGCTCCGCATAACGGTCGAGCCGGATCACGGCAGAGGTCACTTTCGGAGCCGGGATAAAGCTTTCCGGCGGGACCTCGGTGATAATGTGTGCCCGCGTGTAATACTGCACGGCCAATGTCAGCGCCCCGTAATCTTTCGTCCCGGGCTCCGCCTGCATACGGTCCGCCACCTCCTGCTGCACCATGACCGTAATGCTCTCGATGGGCGCCCCGCTCTCCAGAAGCTGCATGATGATGGGGGTCGTGATGTAGTAAGGAAGGTTCGCCACGACCTTGAACGGCCGTCCGCCGTTTCGCTCTTCGGCGAGCCGCGCGATGTCCGTCTTTAAGATGTCATCGTTGATGACGCAGACATTATCCAGGCCCATCAGCGTATCTTTCAACACCGGGATCAGCCGTTTGTCGATCTCGACCGCCGTGACCGAACCCGCCGCGCGCGCCAGATACATGGTCAGCGTGCCGATGCCCGGGCCGATCTCCAGCACCGCGTCTTCCTCCGTGATGCCGGCGCCGTCGACGATGCTCTCGAGCACGGCAGCATTGATCAGAAAGTTCTGGCCAAAGCCTTTTTTCGCCGCCAGTCCGTATTTTTTCAGCACTTCCGCGGTCGCCCGCGCAAGGGACTGTCTCTCAGCGTGTTCACTCATATCGATCTTGTCTCCGTATGTCAGGCACCCGTTACGCCGGTTTCCGCGTTACCGTTCAACAGCTCCGGCAAGCGATACATCCTGCACGCGTTCTCCCACGTGATCTTCTCGACTTCCCGCTCCGTCAGTCCCTTTAATTCCGCGATCTTCCGGATCACGAAAGGCAGATTATAGGACGAATTCCGTTTTCCTCGGTACGGTTCCGGCGAGAGATACGGCGCATCCGTCTCGATCACCAGCTGCTCGATGGGCGCAAACTCCGCCACCTCGATCAGCTTCTTCGCGTTCTTATACGTAATCACGCCGCCGATGCCCAGATAGTACCCCATGGCGAGATACTCCGCTGCGGTCTCCCGCGAATAGGAGTAGCAGTGGATCACGCCGCCCAGATCCGCAGCCTCCGCTTTTATGATGGCCAGCGTATCCGCCGAGGCATCGCGCGAATGAACAGCCACAGGCATCCCCAACTCACGGGCAATGCCGATCTGCGCGCGGAACACACGTTCCTGCGCGGGCTTGTCTGTCTCCGGATAGTGATAATCCAGTCCGATCTCGCCGATTCCGACGATCTTCGGATGCTTCGCCAGTTCCGCGATCCGCGCCAGATCCGCGTCCGTGGTTCCGGCTGCCGCGTGCGGATGGATCCCCGCGAGCGCGTAGATGTGCGGATACTTCTCTGCGAGAGCAATGCCGGCTTCCGTCGTCGGGACGTCACACCCCGCATTCACCGCGCAGCCGATCCCGGCCAACGGCAGCCCTGCGACCAGCTCGTCCCGGTCTGCTTCAAATGCTTCATCATCCCAGTGGATATGTGTGTCGAAGATCATAGCTGCCTCATTTCGTGTCCGGCATATCAGCCGCCTGCGATGACATTCCAGACTTCGCTGTCCGCCCAGTCGACCCACCATCTGGCGCTCCAAACGGCATAGCCGGCGATGTCATATTCCGAGACGGCCGCAATCTTTGCCGCGATCGTAGAGGCATCGTCATACCAGATCTGGTATGTCTTGCCGTCACTCTCATAGGTCCCGTACATCAGTCCGGTACCCGGATCGAGCGCGACTGCCGCCTGATGATCCGCAAGGTTCGAAACGGCCTCACCCATGGAAGCGGACGCGTACCCGACGGTCCCGCTGTCGGAGCCCGAAGACGACACCGACCAGATCTTCGTGTAAGCCGCAATACCGTTCACGATCTTCTCCGGGCGGACGCCGGCCGACACAGTGTCATAAACGCCGGATGCGAACCAGTCGACCGACGCGGTCGGACCGACTCCCGAGGTGTCGTTCCAGTACTCGTCATAGCTCATCATCACAAGGTAATCGATGATCAGGTCTTCCTCGACCAGATCATGCGAACGGCCGCCGCGGACTATATAATTGTCCACCGAAAGCACCAGTCCGTTCTTACGGCACTCGACCGAGAGCTCGCGCATAAACGCGGTAAAGTCATCCTCGCAGCCCGCGATATCCACATGTTCGAAGTCCAGATTCAGGCCGTCAAGCCCTGTATTCAGGGCTTCGGTCACCAGCGAGCGGACCAGGCTTTCCCGCACCTGGGCATTGCCCAAGGCCGCCGAGAGATCCTCATTACTGATGTCACCGTTGATGTCATCCACCACGCCCCAGACATCGATACCGAGCGCATGTGCCCTCTGAACATAGTCCGGGTCGGAAAACGACGAGAAGCCGCCGGACGCGTCCGTCAGAGAATACCAGGTGGGCGCGATGACATTCATGCCCGGCGCGGTTTCCGCGATCATCTCCAGATTCGCGTTATTCCCGGGTGTATAGACCTGTTGGAACATCAGCAGGACATCCGTATCCAGGGCAATGTTCGAAAACTCCGGCACACGGCTCTCCACGGAAGGGATCGCGGAGACGATCTCCCCGAGATCCTTCGCGGGAACATATCCCACGACACCGCCCCAGCTGACCTGGACCCAGTCTTCCACGGTCGAGAGCACCCGCAATTCGGTCCCGGAGGGGACATCCATAAG
>CAYLPO010000049.1:0-3095 GCA_964385575.1 uncultured Lachnospiraceae bacterium
GTGCTCGTCGTGGGCGGCGGCGCTGCCGGACATTCCGCTGCCGTCGCGGCAGCCCGGGCAGGCTGTAAGAACATCATTCTGATGGAACGTTACGGCTATTGCGGCGGCGATGTGACCGGCGGCTATGTGCTGCTGATCCCGAACCTGTCGTTCCATGAGAAGACTTATGTCCGCGGCCTGCAGGAGGAGTGGTACACCCGCATGAAGGATATTCCCGGCGCGGTATTCGGAGCCGGTCCCGAGGAGGCGGGACACTATGACCCGCTGCTGGTGAAGGCCTGGGATACGGCCGGCGCGGCCACGTTCATTCCGCCCCGGATGGTCTGTCACGCGTTCATGCTCGAGCCGAACCAGATGAAGATCGAGATGGACAAGATGCTGCTTGAGCACAGCGACGCCATCCGCGTGCTGTATCACAGCTGGGGCACGAAGCCCATCATGGAGGGTAATGTCTGCAAGGGCGTGATTTTCGAGTCGAAGGAAGGCCGCAAGGCCATCATGGCGAAGGTCGTGATCGACGCGACCGGCGATGCGGATCTGTGCCGTCTGTCCGGCGCTCCGACTTCTTCGGCGATCGCCGATGACTGCCGCTGCAGCGCGACCGCGCTCGTGTACCGTGTGGGCGGCTTCAGCTACAAGGCCTATGAGGCCTGGAAAGCCGCGAATCCCGCGGAGTTTAAATCCCTCGTGGAAAACGTCATGAAGATCCACGGCTTCCGCGCGCTGATGTTCGCGACGCCGGATGACAATGTGGCCTGGACGAACAACTGGCAGCCGAAGCGCGACTGCTCAAAGATCGAGGACCAGACCGCGACGGCGATGGGGACCCGCGTGTAGCTGCGCGAAGTCATCGACTTTTATAAGAAGGCGGTTCCGGAGGTGTTCCGGAACGCGTATCTGTACGACATTGCCCCTCAGTTGGGCACCCGCGGCTCGCACCGGATCGTGGGCGAGTACGTCATCGAAAGCAATGACTGGCTGTATCCGAAGCAGCACGACGACTGTATCGCCTGGCACTGCACGGTGAATACGCTGAATGACAACGCCCCGATCGAGATCCCCTACCGGTCCATTCTGCCGCAGAAGGTCGAGAACCTGCTGGCACCCGGCCGGCATATTTCGGCGGACCGCATTGCCATCGATAACGTAAACCTGATCCCTCAGTGCGTCGGCACCGGTCAGGCGGCGGGCGTCGCGGCGGCGGTCGCGGTCGCGGACGGGACGAGCGCGCACACGGTGGACATTAAGAAGGTGCAGGATATCCTGGCGGCCGAGCAGGATGTCCCGCTGCCCAGAAATATCCACACGGACAAGAGCTATCAGGAGTGCCTGGAGCAGTATGAGTACGGTCTGTACACGCCTGCCGCGAAGAAGGCGCTCGAGGCGCAGGACGCGGACACGTATCGCCACTGGACCATCTCGAAGGGCCTGGGAGACGGTGCGCATCAGTGACGCGATACCGTTTTCTGATCGGTTCGGGAGACAAATAAGATGAAAATACTGGTTCTTCTGGAAAATGATCCGGGAGATGACAACAGGCTCAGCGCCGAACACGGCCTGAGCCTGTATGTCGAAGCGGAGAAACACCGACTTCTGGCAGATACGGGCGCCTCGAACCTCACATGGGAGAATGCCGCGGCGCTCGGAGTGGATCCGGCGAAGATCGATACGGTCGTGATCAGCCACGGACACTATGATCATGCGGGGGGACTCCTCGGGTTCGCGGAAGTCAATCCGACCGCGGACATTTACATGCAGCGGTCTGCCGGCGGAGATTTTTATCATGATGAGAAATACATCGGGATCGACAAGCGGATTCTGCAGCTGCCCGGCCTTCATTTGCTGGACGGGGATCGGGTGATCGACGAGGAGCTGGCGCTGCATGCGGGCGTGACCGGCAGAAAGCTTTGGCCGCGCTCGAACCGGGTGCTTTCGGAGATCCGGGACGGAATCCGCATGCAGGATGAGTTTGCGCATGAGCAGTTTCTGGTGATCACGGAACATGTGACAGCGAACGACACGGTTTTAGAAGGGGATGTCCGCGGAGAACGGAAGTCCGAGTCCGTACGCCGCGTGATGATTTCGGGCTGCGCGCATAACGGGATTCTGAACCTGCTGGACCGCTTCCGGGACATCTACGGGACGGATCCGGATGTGGTGATCAGCGGTTTCCACATGATGAAGCGGGAGGCGTATACGCCCGAAGAAGAGGAAGAGGTTCTGGAAACCGCTCAAATTCTGGCGCAGACGCATACGGTCTGGTATACGGGGCACTGTACCGGGCATAAGGCGTATGATCTCATGGCGCCGGTCATGGGAGAACGGCTGCGGGCGCTGCATACCGGGATGGAGATTTTTGTGTGATGAAAAAGTCGGGAAACTTCAAGAGATAATTCTTTTTTCGCCTGAGTTTTTTTGTTATACTTTTTATAGTCTCTTACAGTATCAACCACAATGGCAGTAAGGAGGATCGAATATGTATTGCGGACATTGCGGAACAGAGATTCAGGACGGGATCAAGTTTTGCCCGGTTTGCGGACAGCCTCAGGCGGCACCGGAAGCGCCTCAGGGGCAGAGCTATGAGCCTTATCAGCAGCCTCAGCAGACTTACCAGCAGCCCCAGCAGACGTATCAGCAGCCTCAGCAGACGTATCAGAACAGACAGTACACGAATGCACCGCAGTCGAATGGCTTAGCCATCGCTGCTCTTATTCTGGGTATCGCGTCGATCATCTTCGCGTTTGTGTTCTCGCCGGTCGGCCTGATTCTGGGAATCATCGGTATCGTCCTGGGCGGGAAGGCCCGGAGGATACAGTATCTGCGCGGCATGGCCACGGCAGGCTGGGTCCTTGCGATCATCGGTCTGATCATCGGCATCATCGGTACGATCGGTATGATCGTCATCTTCGCGTTCGGTGCGAGCCTGTTCGGCGGATTGTTGGGCAGCCTTGCCAGCTTTTATTGATGGACTGGAAACCTGAGACGGGAAAGCCTTTCGTATAGCGTCTAAGCGGAAAACATGATTTGAGCGTCTGTCTTTGGGCAGACGCTTTTTTTGCTGATTTCCGGGCGAGTGAAAAGACTTATCAGTTATT
>CAYLPO010000049.1:3105-9106 GCA_964385575.1 uncultured Lachnospiraceae bacterium
GGGCAGACGCTTTTTTTGAACGGAAAAAGTAGTATAATTAATTTAATATGAGCGGTACAGCGTTGGCTTTATGGAACGTGATCGGAAGGAGGACCGATATGTTTTGTTATGAGTGCGGTAAAAAGCTGGTCCCCGGCGCAAAGTTCTGCATGAATTGCGGCGCAAATGTAGCAGCATATATCGAAGACAGTGCTTATACGGAACCGGAAGCCGCGGCAAGGAAGCCAGAATCCGCTCCCATTCCAGCACCGGTTCCGTCCCCCGAGCCTGCGGTCGTGGCAGCTGAACCGGTGGAGCTCGAACCCAAATCGGTCGATGTTTACGTTTCGGATCGTGAGCTGCTCAGCGGAAATGGGATCATAATCCAGGATCCATCCTTTGTGAAGGCGGTCCGCATACGTGTTCCGGCCGGCACCCCGGACGGTACCCGCATGAAAATTCCAAGTGTACCGATATGTGACGAGATCGGTGTTTCCGAACGCCCGGTCATCGTGACGCTTCATGTACTTCCGGAGGAAACCCAGCCGAAGCCCGAGCCCGAACCGGTGCGCCAGAGCGCGCCGCAGCCGGAATCTGCGCCCGAACCGGTGCACCAGAGCGCGCCGCAGCCGGAATCTGCGCCCGAACCGGTGCACCAGAGTGCGCCGCAGCCTGCTTCGGCGGCTTCGGGAGCGGCGCCCATGGCACCGGTCAGCTGCAAATGCTTCTACCAGCTGTGTCTGCCGAGCGAATTTCGTACTTTTAAGTTCGGCGGCGCGGACAATGAAGGCTATGCCTCGATCGATCAGACGAAGATTTCACTGTCCAAAAAGAGCAAGGCCGTCGGACTGGCGTTCGGCATGATTGGGAGCCTGGTCGAAGGAAAAGGAAAAGATTATGCCGTGATCACGCGTGACATGGTCGTTTCTTTTGAAAAAAATGTATCGAATAAAGGAAAGCTTCATTATTACCTGATTAACCTGAATGACGGAAAAGCGCTGCGCATTGGACCCGGTGCGTTTGCGGGCGAGGACATGGAGAGAGCGATGGATGCTTTTTTGGCGTCGTAGTTTCACGAAGGGAGTATCAAATGAGTGAAAAGGTTTTTCGCTTCGCCGACGGAAGTGCTGAGGTATGGTTTGACAACGGAGATCGTTATCGGGGCGCGTATGAAAACGGAGGAATGAACGGCCGCGGCATCTATTTCCGTGCGGACGGGAAGATTCTGGAAGGCCGGTTTGAAAACGGCCTGATGAACGGACCGGGCGTGATCTATTTTAACAATTTGGATAGTCATGCCGTTTTGGAGGGGGAATTCAGCCGCAGCGAGATGCACGGCCCCGGTAAAATGACGTTTCTTCAGGAAAACGGCACAGCGACTTCGGAAGGCACATGGGTACATAATCACCGGGAAGGCCCGGGTAAAAACACTTATATCGGGGCGGACGGCCAGATCACGATGGTCGTTGAAGGAGAGTATCATAACGATCAATATAACGGCCGCCTCAAAAAATCCTGGGCGGACGGGTCCTCCATCGAAGGGATCGCGAAAGACGGTGAGTTCACAGGAAAAGTGGTCTATCATCTCGGCTCTGATCATGGCGATCAGGAAGGCTGGACCTATGAGGGTGAGATCATTAATAATCAGAACAGCACGTATGTCAGACAGGACCCTTCCGCGAAGAATACGCTGCCGGACGGAACGATCTATGAAGGACCGTATGTCGAAAACAGCATGAACGGCATGTTCCGGATCACGCATCCGGATGGCAGCATAGAAGAGGCAGAGTATGTAAACGGGGTGCGTGTGGTCCCCGCGGAGGTTCTGCCACAGCCTCAGGAAGTGATCGAGGTCGAGGTTTTGCCGGAGGAACCCGTACAGCCGGCTGCTCCATCCGGCGGCTTTTGTGTCAATTGCGGGAATAAACTGCTTCCCGGGGCTCAGTTCTGTGTGCATTGCGGGACGAAAGTAGTAAGATAAAAAGGAGGAGTACGACGATCCCGGTAAGGACCTGAAGATCGCCTGACGGACATCAGAAGAAAAGAGGCGGCATATGGATCAGGAGGAATTAAGGGAAGCCTATGCATGGGCGAAACAGGAACAGGAGCATTATTTCCCGGACGCGGATCATGTCCGACTGACGGATCTGGACAGCTTCCAGTCGAAGTATTATGCGCATGTGTCATTTTTCACAGACGGGAAGGGCGCAATCATGCGCGTCTATTGGCCCGCGTTTACTCACCAGCGCGGTGTTTCGGTCGCACGGGTGAAGTACTCGATCCTGGATAATTTCGATCAGCTGTACGCTGATCACACGGAGCTTACGAAGCAGATGCTGCGGAACGGACTCTGGGCCTGGCAGGCAGAATTGACCGGGATGGTGCAGATGCGCGAACCGGTGAAGCGGCCGGAAGGACTGGGGAAGAACGGAAAGGTTGTGGCATTTCCCCGCGCGCTGGAAGGCCGGCCGGTCGAGGAGACCATCGCGCTCGAATGGCTCACAGAAAAGTTCTCGGTCTGTAAAGTGCGGGATCTTTCCGAGTTGGATCCCATGGAGCTCGGCGGGACCGGGAAGATGATCTTTACTGCGGCGACAGACCGGGAGTATTCACTGGTCTGTCCGACGCGGTTCGCTCCGGGAGGAACCATAGCGCGGGAAGACGGCTGGTGCGCATTCCGCGTCTGCGGACAGCTGGATTTCTCGCTGATCGGGATCCTGTCGAAGATCTCTTCGGCGCTGGCGGCGGCCAGGGTCGGCCTGTTTGCCGTCTCGACGTACGATACCGATTATATCCTCATCAAGGAAAAGGATAAGGAGACCGCGCAAAAAGCGCTGCAGGAGGCGGGATGCCGGTTTGTCGCGGGAGAACGCGTGGGAACCTGAGAAGCAAAACAGTAGAGGAAAAGTTTGATGAAAAAAGCATTCGTGGGGATCGCGTGCGCGTTTTCGGCCCTCACGCTGACAGCGGCTGCGATCACATATAAAAACGTATTTTTCAACTCGGATGAACGCAAATCCCGGCATTGGCAGCTTCCGAAAGGGGAACAGTTCGAGAAGGATTACGATCGGATGCATGAGCTGATCGCGGCGGCGGAGGCGGTGCCGTTCGAGGCAGTCAGCATTCGTTCGCGGGACGGGCTGAAGCTGTACGGAAGGTATTATCAGATCGCGGAGGGCGCGCCTCTGATGCTGCTGTTCCACGGCTACCGCGGCTATGCGCTCCGGGATTTCGCGGGGGCACATAAGATCTGCCGGGAGAACGGGCTGAATATGCTGGTGGTCGATGAGCGCGCGCACGCGAAAAGCGGCGGCCATACGATGACGTTCGGCGTGAAGGAACGGTTTGATATTCTGGACTGGGTAACCTATGCGCGGAGTCGTTTCGGCGCTCAGACCCCCATGATTCTTTCCGGTATCTCCATGGGCGGCACGGCGGTCTGTATGGCATCAGAGTTAAATTTGCCCCCGAATGTGAAGGGAATCATTTCGGACTGTGCGTTTTCCTCACCGAAAGAGATCATCATGGAGGTCTGCAGACAGCACGGGTGGCCTGCGCGAATCCTGTGGCCGATCGCCTGGCTGGGTGCCCGGCTGTTCGGTCGGGTGGACCTGACTGCCACGACAGCGGTGAGCGCCGTGAAGCATGCGAAAGTGCCCATGCTGTTCCTGCACGGCGAGGATGACCGGTTCGTCCCCTGCGCCATGAGCCGGAAAATCTTTGCAGCCTGTACCGCGAAGAAACGCATTGAGACTTTCCCGGATGCCGGTCACGGCGTGAGTTATCTGGCGGACCCGGAGCGATATACCAGGACGGTGCTGCGGTTCGCGCAGGAGGTCCTGCACTGACGTCGCAGAAAAAACGCACCGGGCGACGAACGGCGCTCATGACGAAAGATGCATATGAGTTAAGCGAACCCTTTCGATTGATTTCGAAAGGGTTTTAAAACGGTTGTATAGCGGACGAAACGGCGCTAAAATGGAAACATATCAGGAGCAGAACGGTTCCATGAAAGGATCATTTTCCATGACGATAGAAGAAATGAAGCAGCGCAAAAAAGAACTGGGCTTGACGAACCGTCAGGTCGCGGACCGTTCCGGCATTCCGCTGGGCACGGTTCAGAAGATCTTCTCCGGTGCGACCGCGGCGCCCAGAGAGGAGACTTTGATCGCGCTCGAGCGGCTGCTTCGGCCGCAGTACCGTCCGGCGGTAAGGACAGGCGAGATCATTGCGGAACCGTCTGTGTTTGATCACGGGAGGGTTCCGTATACATTGGACGATTATTTCGCATTGCCCGATGATGTGCGTATGGAGTTGATCGACGGAGTCTTTTATGACATGGCAGCGCCGACGACCGTGCATCAGGCGATCGCGGGCTGCTTGTATAAGAAACTGATGGATCATGTGTTCGAACATCAGGGACCCTGTTATCCGCTGATCTCCCCGGTCGATGTGCAGCTGGATTCGGATGATTACACCATGATTCAGCCGGATGTAGTAGTTCTCTGTGACCGGTCTAAGCTGCAGCAGAACCGGGTGATCGGCGCCCCGGATCTGGTGATCGAGGTGCTTTCCCCGTCGACCCGGAAGAAGGATATGCAGGAGAAGCTGTATAAGTATGCCCGCGCCGGCGTGCGGGAGTACTGGATGATCGATCCGGAGAAGCTAACTGTGGTGCAGTATGATTTGGAGCAGATGGATTTTCCGACTGTTTACGGGCCGGAAGATTCGGTTCCGGTTCTGATCTGGGACGGCGCCTGTCGGATCGACTTGAAGGAGCTGGACAGAGCGACTGCGTTCGTGCGTGAGGCGGTCGGTTCGGAGTAATGGGTGTCAGCCCGGCCACGGTCTGATCGGCTTTGCTTCGTCGTGATGCTCAGCGGTTCTGCGTGTTTTGCAGACTTGCCTCCGTGATCAGGCGGATTTCGACGTCTGTCAGACGCCGGAAGGATCCGACGGGAAGTGCATCGTCCAGCTGAAGCGGGCCCATGGCGATCCGCTTCAGATAGAGAACCTCGTGACCGACAGCCCGGAACATGCGTTTGATCTGGTGGTACTTACCTTCGCGGATCGTGATCTCAATCTCGGAGATATGGGGATCTGTATCGGGATCGTCAGAGCCATCGCGCTCACAGACGGAGAGTACCTTCAGCTCGGCCGGCAGGCATTCCACCTCGCCGGAAATGGTCAGTCCGTCTCGGAATGCCAGGACATCCGCATCCGTCACACATCCGCTCACTTTCGCGTAATACGTTTTATCTACATGGTACTTCGGGGACAGGAGACGGTGTGAGGTCTCACCGTCGTTTGTGATCAGAAGAAGGCCCTCGGTGTCGCGGTCCAGCCTGCCGACCGGGAACAGGCTCTGACGGATCTTCGCAGGAAGCGGTTCTGTGATCAGGTCCAGAACGGTCTGCTCATAGCGGTCCTCAGTCGCGGTGATGATCCCCGCAGGTTTGTGCAGCATGAACCAGATGATGATTTCATGTGTGACGGGCTCGCCGCGGAAAGCGACGAGCATGTCCGGGGAGACATGGCTTCCGGGATCACGGACCATGGATCCGTCCACAGTGATCTGACCGCGTTTGATGTACTTTTTTACTTCGCTGCGGGTGCCAATGCCGGCGTCCGTCAGGTATTTATCTAATCTCATAATGACTTCATTATAACGGTTTTACGGTTGAACAGTCGAATCATTATGAAAATATCCTCATTGTTCGGAAACTGCGAAAAAGCGAACGGAAATGTGTTAAAATATCTTAGCTATTGTGAACCTTTCAGATCCACATGAATATAAGGAGATAAAACATGCTGACACCCAAGGAAAATTTTCTTGAGACATTGAAAAAGGACGGTCATCCGGACCGCCTGGTGAATAACTATGAGTACGGCGCGTTCCTGCCCGGTGATCCGATCGAGTTTCGTATCCGCGGGAAGTACTGGCAGGGCATGGAGCCGAAGAAGGACGCGTTCGGCACCGAGCTGATCTGGCCGGAGGACAGCGTCGCGGTCATGCCGCACG
>CAYLPO010000050.1:0-9095 GCA_964385575.1 uncultured Lachnospiraceae bacterium
CCACCCCGAACGGGCACCGGCTCTCGCACCCGCGGCAGCCGATGCAGTCGGACGCCGTGCTCCCGAGCGCCTCGTAGTGCGCACGCACGCTCGCCGGGACTTCCGGCTGCGCCGCGGCCAGATCATAGAACTTGTTTACCATGGCAATGTCGATGTTCACCGGGCACGGCGCGCAGTGTCCGCAGTAGGTGCATTGACCGCGGTACGAGTGCAGCGGTGCCCCCGCGATCACGGACGCGTAGTCCCGCTCTTCCTCCGAGGCGGTCTCATAGGCAACCGCGGCGTCGACCTGCTCCTTCGTGTCATAGCCGCACATCACGGCGCAGACCGCCGGCCTCGTCAGCGCGTAGTGGATCAGCTGCGGCGCGGTAAACGCCACCCCGAACGGCGACTTCTCCGCGTCGAACAGCCGCCCGCCGAAGAAACCTTTCATGACGGTCAACCCCACATCGTGCTCCTCACAGAGCCGGTAGAGTTCCGCGCGCTCCGCATCGATCCCGGACAGCGCCTCGTCATAATCCTCGAACATGTTATCAATGTTCTCGGTCGCGGGCTTCATGTCAAAAGCCGGGTTGATCGAGAACAGGATCATCTCGACCGCGCCCGAAAGGACCGCCTGTTTCGCGATCCGCGGATTATGCGTACTCAGGCCAATATGCCGGATCACGCCGCTCTCATGCAGTTCTTGCACATAGTCCGCATAAGCGCCCGTGCGGCACGCCTCCCAGTCCTCCTGCGCGTCCACATAGTGGATCATGCCGAGGTCGATATAATCCGTGCCCAGCCGCCTGAGCTGATCCTCAAACGCCGGCTTCACGTGCTCCATATCGCGCGTGCGCACGTACTGCCCGTTCTGCCAGGTGGCGCCGATGTGCCCCTGCAGGATCCAGCGTTCGCGGTTTCCCGCCAGCCCCAGGCCCAGCCGGTCTCTGTTTTCCGGGTTCGGGTTCCAGCAGTCAATGATGTTGATCCCCTGCGCCGAGGCGTAGCGGATCAGGTCCGCGGCCTCCACTTTTTCGTGGCGTTCCAGCCACTCGCCGCCAAATCCGACTTCGCTGACCATGAGCCCGGTCTTTCCCAGTCTTCTGTAGTTCATGACACTCCTTTCAAAGGATCCGCTGTACGCAGTCATACACAGGGTCCGATCCGCTCACTTACTCACCCGCATAAAACTCTGTCGTTGTCTGGTTTGCCTGAATCAGCACAGAACTCTGATGAAACACGTCGATCAGGTCCTCCGCAGCCGCATGCACTTCCTCGATCCCGGTATCGCTCAGATAGATCACGAGCGTATACTCCTGATAAACCGTATCGTCATCGATCCAGCCACCGTGGGCTTCCTGGATCGTGTAGCCTCCGAAGTGATCGATCAAGATCTCCTCCGCCCGCTCCTGCGCCTCCGACGGCGCGAAGACCGGCTCGTTCGTGTCCTTGTCATTTGTCCCCAGATACATCACATACTGGATATCCTGCTGCTCGGGCTGTGACGCGTTCCCGGACGCACCCCGGACCGCGAACAGCAGTGCCGCAGCAGCCAGCACGCACGCTGCGATGCTGAGCGCCAGGGCAATGACGGACTTCCCGGGTATGTTCTGCGTCTCCATATGCTCAGACCCCCTGCGCCCACTTCTTCAGCTCGTCCTTCTTCACCGTGTTCGGGAACCGCTTCCCGCCGGCAACCTTCGCGCCCTGCGCGAGCTTCTGCATGTTCGCGCCCGAGTCGCCGATCCCGCTCATGCCCGAGGACGCGAACGGAATGACTTCCTTTCCGGTGAAGTCGTAGGACTCCATGAAGGTGTCAATGATGGACGGCTCGCGGTACCACCACACCGGGAAGCCCACGTACACGCGCTCGTACTGCGCCATGTCCTCCACCTTCGAAGCGATCGCCGGGCGGCACGCAGGGTCTTTCATCTCGACCGAGCTGCGGCTCTTCGCGTTCTGCCAGTCCAGATCCGCCTCGGTGTAAGGCACCTCCGGCACGATCTCAAACAGGTCCGCGTTCGTCGCATCCGCGAGTTTTTCCGCCATCTGCTTCGTGACGCCGCTGGCGGAGAAGTATGCTACTAAAGTCTTTTTCATGATCCGATACTCCTTTCTTAGATCATCATACTCCGATTATCCCGGTCAATGAACCCCTGCTGCACCTTCAGCCCCAGCCCGGACAGGAAAGCCGCCAGTTCGTCCGCAGCCGCCTTCACGTCCGCGAGGTTCACATCCGAAAACCCGTCGATCGGGAAGAATACATGCGAGGTCTGCTCCGTGATCTTTCCGTCTTCGCTCTGGCGCCACAGCCAGCGGCGGGTCTTCACGGTGTGCCCGCTCACATAGACGAGCTCGCCCGCGGGCATCTCCTCAAGGGCCTCCTCGCCCATCGGCTGGAAGTGGTCCTCCGGGGTCGAAAAGCGCACCTCGATCCCGCTCTCTTCCATCCGGTCAATGTCGTGCGCGCCCATAGGCACCTCATACTTCAGGGAGAGTGCATTGCCCAGATCGACCAGCGGACCGATGTGCGGCAGCGCGGCGTTCTTCTGCACGCGCTTCGCGAGCGCCTCGATGGAGACCATGAACTTGTTCGGGTTCATCTCCAGCGCATAGAACGCATCGCGGCAGGCTTTGATGCCGGGGATCTCGCGGACCGCATCCTCCGCGTGTCTGGCAGCGAAATCCGCGACCTCCCGGTCCAGCATCTCCGCGACCGACGCCTCCGCCGCGGCATGGTCAAACCCTTCCGCGACCACGACGCCCAGACAGTACGCGGGCAGCTTTTCAAACACTTCTTCCGATACGATAAACTGTTTCATGATCTCTCCTTTGCTGTCAGACATTGATCCGCCTTTTCCTGACGCGTCGTATTTTCCATATCCGACCTCCCCTGTATGGATCTCATATGACCTATTCTACTCCAATCAGCGGAAAACTTCCCACCGGATTTTAAAACCCCGCGGCGTTGCAAAATGCGGGCAGCGACACTGCCCGCATTTGCTGTTGCTTCTTTCCTGTCAGGACCCTTTTCCGGCACGGACTCAGAATGTCACGGTCTCCGGCTCTTTCGTGAACGAGCTGAACGTGGCCGTGGCGTTCTGAATGTAGAACACCTCGGTGTTGTCATCGTCCGCAGAATAGCGGTCCTTCAGTCCGGGATAGGCGTCCAGCATGGACTGCTTGGCCTCCCGTCTGGGATCCTCCACAAGCTCGCCGGCCACACGCAGCCACTCGCCGCCCTTGAAGGCGCAGATCTCAAACCGCGGGTTCGCGTGAATCTGCTGCGAGACGGGCTTGACCTTTCCGGTCTGGAAGTACACTTTTCCCTCGAAAACGGGCGCAGTACCTAACGGTCACACGGGGGGCTGCCCGCCCTCTTGGGTCGCCATAAAATAGGTGCCTGCCTCTTTCAAAAACTTCACGACTCTTTCCATGTTTTACCTCCTTTATCACTTCCCGACTTTCCCGCCGTTCTGCACAACGACGTTCATCCGCTCGACCTCGACCTTCTCCCAAACCTTCTCGATGATGTACGGTTCGGACGCCAGGTACTCGTCCAGCTGTGCGCGGTCCTCAAACTCCATGACCAACAGGGAGCCTTTCATCTTCCCCTCATCGTCCAGCAGACCGCCTGCGCAGAGAACATGATCCTTGATCCGGTCAATATTTGCCAGATGGCGCTCACGGACCGCCAGCCGCCTTTCCAGCATGTTTTCGCCGTCGTAAGCAATGACTGCAAACTGCATCTTCACTTCCTCCTTCTGTCGGTTTCAGGCGGGATCCCGTCCGTCACCGGGGCGGTCTTCCTCCGTGACGGCGGATCCCAGGTTGATCACGTCTTTCTCCAGAGACGCGGTCAGGTTCTTGATCTCGGCGAGCCTTTCGGCCGACATATTGCCGGATGCTGCTTCCTCCACCTGGCGGAGAACATTGTCCAGCATTTTCCGCGTCTCGCGAAGCCTTGTCAGAAGATCGCCCCGCTCATTTTCCGAGACGAACTCCTCGACCGCGCTCTCCGGGTCTTTCGCGGCAGAGCTTGCCGCGGCATGACCCGCAGCCCTCCGCACAGGCCTCTCCGCGGCGGTTCCTTCGCGGGGACGGATGTCCGAAAAACCGGTCCCGGCGGACAGATCGTACTCGCCGAAACCGTCCACGGCGACGCAGTCCCAGCCGTTCTGCGCTTTCACATAAGCCGCGAAATCGCGCTTCGCGTCCGGCTCCCCGTGCACGAGGAAGATCTTCTTCGGCTCCTGCTCAAATCCTGAGAGCCAGGCATACAGGCCGTCCCGGTCCGCATGGCCGGAGAAGCCCTCCAGGTTATGGATCTGGGCTTTCACCGCAATGGTATCGCCAAACAGGTTCACTTCCTCGGCGCCTTCGAGCAGTTTTCGTCCCAGCGTCCCTTCCGCCTGATATCCCACGAAGACGATGCTGGCGTTCGGATTAAAAAGATTATGTTTCAAATGATGGCGGATTCGTCCCGCCTCGCACATGCCGCTGGCGGAAATGATGACCTTCGGCCGGGGATCATCGTTGATCAGTTTGCTCTCGTCGGTGGTCATCGCGAAATGCAGGTTTTTAAAATCCAGCGGATGGTCGCCGCGCAGGATGAACTCGCGCATCTCTTTGTCGTAGACCTGGGCGTTATTCCGAAAGATCTCGGTCGCCCGGACCGCCATGGGACTGTCCACAAATACCGGCACATGCTTCAGCTGCTCTTTATAAGGGCCGTCCCCGTCATAGATCCGGTTCAGCTCGAAGATCAGCTCCTGCGTGCGCCCGACTGCAAAACTGGGAATGACCACGTTTCCGCCCCGTTGTGTGGTCTCCACAATAATATCCAGCAGTTTGTGAATGCTGGCCGCATTCTTCTCGTGCAGGCGGTTTCCGTAGGTGGTCTCCATGACGACGTAATCCGCCTTGTGAATGACTGTCGGGTCATTCAGGATGGGACGGTTCGTCATGCCGAGGTCGCCGGAGAACACCAGTTTCTTCGTCTCACCGTTCTCTTCCGTCCATAGTTCGATGACCGCCGATCCCAGAATGTGGCCCGCGTCATTGAACACGACCTTCATCTGGTCATTGATCTCGACCAGCGTATCGTACAGCACCGGTCTGCGCAGCTCCAGCGCGGCCAATGCATCATCCGTCGTGTAAAGCGGCTCGACCTCCGGTTTTCCTGCCCGCCTGGCCTTCCGGCTCTTCCACACGGCTTCCTGCTCGTGGATGTTCGCGCTGTCTTTCAGCATGACGTCCATCAGGTCCGACGTGGCGTCCGTGCAGTAAATGGGCCCCCGAAACCCCTGTTTTACCAGGAGCGGCAGCCGTCCGATATGGTCAATGTGTGCGTGAGAAACGACCACGCAGTCGATCTCCTCCGGATCGAACGGGAACGGGTCGCGGTTCATGGCTTCCATGGCCGCTCCGCCCTGAAACTGCCCGCAGTCGAGCAGAATCTTATGCCGGTCCGTCGAGATCATATGGCAGCTCCCGGTCACTCCGGACGCCGCACCGCAGAATGCGATCTTCATGTTTCCTCCTTCGGTGACCACGAGGGCTGAACCCCTTCGACTTTCAGATAACCCGGCACTTTTACCGCCACCTGGTACTGGTCTTCGTAAACGATCTCACCGGGAGTATTCGTATAAACCAGATAATACGGATGCTGATATTTCTCCAGCAGCCAAAGCGCCGGCCGGATCATCTTCATCATCTCATCCGAATTCTCTGTCTTGAAATAGCAGACAACTTTCTCCTGCCGTTTGCAGGGTTCCGGCCACGGCAGATGTTCCGCGAACCAGGCGTCGATCTCCTTAAACAAGTCCGCGTCCTCCTCTTCCATGGCCTGGTTCTGAACCAGCTGCCAGCACATGCTGAAGATGCCCTTCGCATGCATGGTGTTCACGGCCAGTTCCGTACCCTGAATGCGGACGTATTTATAACGGACTTTCCCGACGGTTCCTTCTTTCATATTCCTGTCACTCCATCTCAGACTCCGGGCGGAGCATCCTCGGTAACCTTTTTTAAGTATATCACAGTTTTTTTCGGTTCATTTTCGCAATGGACGCCAGTGTGGGAATCTTCACCGGGCAGACCTCCACGCAGGAAAGCGACTTCGAACAGGCGTTCCCGAAATGTTCTGCATAAGCCGCGCGGATCTGACCGGCCCGGTCACGGCTTCTGGCAGCGACCAGATAACAATCATTGGCAAAAGCAGCCCCGAAGAACGACTTCCCGCTCCCGTAATTGGGACACACCTCCAGGCACAGGCCGCACTTCAGACATTTGGCCGCAGCATACTGATGCGCCTGATCTTCCGCGGATGCGGGACGGTATTCGCCGATAAAGACATTGGTCGCCCGAAGGTTCTCCTGGATCGAGGACCGATCCACCGTCAGATCCCGGATGACCGGGAATTTCTGCAGCGGACGGATGGTCAGCTCAACCCCCTTCAGATCCTTCAGAAACGTCTCGCACGCCAGAGCCGGCCGGCCGCAGATCACCATGGCACAGGCACCGCAGACCCCCTGCAGGCAGGAACACTCCCAGCTGATCCGCGTGCTTTTTTCGCCTGCCGCATTGACCATATCATCGTTATAATTCAGGTGATCCAGGACCCCCGCCACGGAGTTGTCCTCCGGGCCGTCATAATCGAAGACTTCCCAGTAAGGAGACGCATCAGGTGACATTTGCCTGAGGATCTTAACTTTCATACGCATGCTCCTTATCCAGCCTGACCCGGTAGTTCCCTCCGTCGTAGGAAATGATGCTCGCGAACTGCTGCGCCTCGTCCTGCGCCGGGCAGTCGCTGCGAAAATGCGCGCCCCTGCTCTCCGTTCGGGCCAACGCGCACGTCAGCGCGGCACGTGCCAAAGACAAGATCCCCGGAAGGCTGTAATTCATGTACGGGGGTACGCTTCCGTCATAGCGTATGCGCTCCGCGACCGACAGATCGTAATCGACGTCTTCGATCCCGCGCTGCAGACCGCCTTTCTCGCGGACAATGCCCAGATGCTCCCGCATCGTATCCGCCAGCATATCCCGGATGTACACGGACGGGAACGGGCTCTGTTCCGCCAGCTTTCGCTGCATCGCACGGTCTTCGTCCGCCTCCGCGGCAGAAAAGTCCGGATGACTGCCCGGAAAATCGCGCTCCGCAATCGCATCTGCCGCCACGCGGCCGCTGTAGAGAGCCGCCAGCAGAGAATTTCCACCCAGGCGGTTCGCGCCGTGGTACATAGACGCGCACTCACCCACGGCGAAAAGGTTTCGGAGATTCGTCTCGTGATCGGAATGCACCGCCAGCCCGCCCATGAAGAAATGAACGGACGGAGCCACAGGAATGGGTTCGCGGGCAATGTCCAGTCCCCGGTACTTCCGGCACAGCTCCGCCACCTCCGGCAGCCTCTGTCCAATGATTTCCGCGCCGAGGAACGAGACATCCAGAAAGACCGGCCGGCCCGCGGCCGCGATCTCGCGGGAGATCACATCCCGGGTCATGAGGTTTCCGCGGGGACCGTATTTCTCCTCCAGAAAATAGACGCGCCGGCCGCTCTCCTCATAGAACAGCCGCCCGCCTTCTCCGCGCGCAGCCTCGGAGATCAGGATCCGTTTCTGCGCGGTCTCCAGCGTGGTGGGGTGAAACTGAATGAATTCCAGATTTTTCAGCTCGGCGCCTTGAAGAAACAGCTTCCCGGCTGCATAGCCGTCGCACTGCGTGGAGCCGGTGGTCTTCCCGAACAGGGCATTCTGACCGCCGGTCGCCATGACCACCGCATCCGCATAGACCGCCTCCAGCCGTCCTGCTGACCCGTCAAACAACAGCGCCCCGTGGCAAACACCGTCAGCGATCAGCGCAGAGTGAAAACTGCAGTGCAGACGTCTGGTGATCAGTCCCTCCGCCTCATAGCGGCGGGCCTCCATGACCAGCGCCGAGACGATCATCTTTCCGGTGCCGGCCCCGCAGTAATACGTCCGCTTATAAGACTGTCCGCCGAACGCCCTGCGCTGCGGCCGGCCGTTCCGATCGACCGAGAACACCGTGCCGATGCGTTCCAGATCCCGGAGGATCTCTGCCGCATGGCCACACAGGCCCGCGACCGCCTCCGGCCCGGCCAGAAAAGCGCCGCCCTTCAGCGTGTCTTCCACATGGCATGCCACGGAATCCCCGGGTTCACATTCGGGTTCGGGCAGGGCGGCATTGATCCCGCCTGCCGCCATGACAGACTGCGAACGCTCGGAGGGATAAGGTGCGGCCAATGTCGCGTGCATCCCGCGGCGGGCGCACCGGATGGCGCAGGCCATGCCGGAAATGCCGCTCCCAATGATCAGGACCTCTCTCATACGCGCCTCCCGTCAGCCCAGAAACATGCCCAGCTGTGTCCGGATCACGGAAACAGCAGCAATCACAAAGAGCGCAGCTCCGATCACGTAAATGACCCGGTCCATCTTCTGCTTTGTTTCCATGGAGGTCACCCACCCCAGCGTAATAAAGGCCCGGGTCAGCGAGACCGAGACATGCGTGATGATGGCCGCATAGAAACACACCTGTGCCAGAAGCACCAGTGCGAACGGGACCCACAGACTGCGCTCCGAAAACATGCTGAGCAGGGCGAACGTATTGATATGCAGAATCAGCAGGGGAAAGATCAATGCCGCGCTGACGCGCTGGATGATCGTGGCGCGGTTCAGTCCGGAATACAGATCCGGACGGGCACCGTCCCCCTGAAGAAAGACCGCGCACATTCCCAGGACCGCATGCAGGCAGACCACCGCAGCCATCGGGATGGCCAGCAGCTTCGTCATGAACGGGTTATAATAAAACGTCAGATAGGCATAGACGCTGTATCCGATATGCAGCAGCAGGAGCACGAGCGTCACCAGGGATACGGCGGCGTTCAGTTTTTTCAGTTTCATGATCCGTCGGTCCTTTCTGCCTTCGCTTTTGCGTAACGCTCCTTCCCCCACCAGTTCGGCATGAGGTCTTTCAGCGCTACCGTCTCACGAGCATCGTAATTCACCATGATCTCCGTGTTTTCATTGTCTTCATCCAGCTGATACAGGAACTCCCGGCTTTCAGTTCGGCTTCTTTAACAAAACTGTTGCTGACA
>CAYLPO010000051.1:0-8753 GCA_964385575.1 uncultured Lachnospiraceae bacterium
CATTGGAAAGAGTTTGCGACACCGCTGACTGAAGATAAATTACAGCCTTCCGCGTCATCCGTGACACCGGTGATACCGACCGAGACAGCCTTCACCTGTCCGCGTGCGCTTTCGGAAAGTCCCGCGAGCATTTCCCGGCAGATCTGTGCGATCTGAGCCAGATATGCTTCCGGTGCGATCTCCTTCTGTGTCGGAATGGTTCGGAAAAAGTTGTCATGGTCTTTCTCCGGCAGTTCGCCCTTCATGTTGCATACCGCGATCACCGTGGTGCGCGGTTCAATATTCACCGCCAGGATCCATGCGGCGTCCGGACAGACATCCAGCAGGATCTTCCGGCGTCCGGCGGCGCCGGGCCGGTCTTTGGCAGTACCGATCTCCTCGAGCAGTCCGTCGGCGATCAGCGCCGTGGTGATCTGCGTGACGGATGCAGGCGTCAGACCGGTCTGTGCGGCGATGTCCTTCCGGGAAATGGGACCTGACTCATAGATGGAGCGCAGGATCAGCGCGCGGTTCTGCCGTTTTACCTTTTCCATGTTCAAACCGGTCTGGCTCATGTATGTTCCCCCTTTTTGGTCTCTGGACTTTGTTATGCGTCCGGATGATAGCGGACAGTCGCGTATTCGGAGTATAGCACAGATCTATGTTGTTGTTACAATTAATTTTACGTGATAATTAATATGTGTTTCTGATCACGGCGCACCATGTCAGAAACGCAGGATCTCCATGTCCAGCATGTGAGCCAGGATCTCCAGTTCGTCGGCCGTATCGCCGTAGATGACCGCATAGTGCGGTTCCCAGCCCTCCTCGACGGTCTGATGCACGATCTGCTCTGCGTTTGCGTCGGTTTTTACGACAACGGAGGTTCCCAGAAACTGTTTGGGGCGGTCGAGCGCCTCCCCGGAGGCCAGGAAGAACCGGAATGTGCCGTCGGGCTTTCTTCCCACGCGGAATACGGTCACGCGCGGGCAGGGACGGCAGCCGAACTCCAGCGTGGGGCCAATGTGACGGTTGCAGTGCGTCCCGGCTTTCGCGCCGGTATCCTCTCTGGCGAGCGAGCAGGCCGCCGTGCCGCAGTGCCAGAACGTGAGAGTGTTTTCTTCTTCGTTCAATGAGACCGGATCCCCGAAAAAGGCCGGTTGTCCGCTCAGTTTCATGCCCAGGTACATGGACAGTGCCCCGTAGGCGTCCGCCTCGCAGGCTGCTGCCACGCCGAGGTCGTTCAGCATGGCCAGCACCGCGCAGACCGGCGTTCCGAAAGCCGTGAAAAAGTCCGGCCAGCAGCGCGACGCCAGTGCGCCGATCCCGTTCTCACGGACATATTCATCATAGGCGCGGTAGAGCCGCGCAAAGTCTTTCCGGTTCTGTTCCGGAATGGAATTCAGCCCGCGGATGCGTTCCTGCGCGTCCGCCATCCACTGTTCGCATTCCTTATCGGTGTATGCTTTTGCGCGGTCGATCAGCTCGCGCGCCTCGATGGCTTCCTGGCGCACGCCGAAGGCCTTCAGCAGCTCGGTATCCAGCGCCCGGCCGAAGCCGAAGCCCTGGGGCGTGTGGCCGACGGCGGCGATCTTCAGCGACTGCAGCTCCAGCTTCAGCTGTGCAGCGCGGTAAGTCGCGGCGATCTTTGCATTCACTTTTTTCTCACCGGGCGCTCCGTAGACATACTCGAACGCGCCGTCCCGGAACTGCCGGATGGCGTTGGCCGCCGAGTAAGCACCGGTCAGTGAGTTCAGCCGGAGCCTGCCGCCGTCGATGACCGGTTCGCGCAGCGTCCACAGCAGGATGGGGACATCCGGGAAGCGGTGAAGGATCTCGGAGGCGTAAGCCGCGTTTGCGAACGTAATGTTCTGAATCACCAGCAGGTCTGGGTCGACCGTGTCCAGAAACGCGTTCAGTTTGTCCAGAGAGAGCAGCATCTCCTCCGGAACCGCAGTGTTTCCGAGGGAGCGGAGCAGTTCTGCAGAGTGTTCAAACTCCGTCTGGGCGCTCTCCAGATGAAAAGTCGGTACGCCGATCGGGAGATAGGCGGCCTGGAATGATCTCATGGCATTTTCCTCACATTCAATCATAGATAACAGGTGTTATATTACTTAAAAAACAGCGACAGCCCTGCAATGATCAACAGAACATACGTCAGGATCATGAAAAACTCTCTGCTCATGCGGCGGTACAGCAGTCCGCCGAGAAACATGCCGCCGAACAGGAACGGGATCGCGATCCCCGTGACCCGCAGCAGCTCCGGACTCCAGCTTCCGGCGGCCAGCTGCGTGATCAGGATCAGTCCGTTCAGGAAGATCCATACAGCGGAGATCGTGGCGCGGAATGCGGTCTTGTCCTGAATACGCGTCGTCAGATATGCGATCAGCAGCGGTCCGCCGCACACGAACATGCCGTGCACGAGTCCTGCGGCAGCCAGGAGCGCGAAGGAGAGGACCTTCGCTCCGACGGTCCCTCCGGCGGGAGATCCGTCAGCGGGAGATCCGTCGGCAGAAGCTCCGTTCCCGGCGCGGTTCCGGATCCTCCGGATCAGTCCTTCCACGCCCAGCGCCAGGGCAATGCACCCCAGGATCCGGTACAGTACCGTCGCCTGCCCGGTGAGCAGGCTGCGGACCGCGATACCGGCCAGCACGCAGACTCCCATCACCGCGATGACGCGGATCAGTTCCCGGCGGTCAATGCTCCGGCGGTTCTCCTTTCCCGCGATCACCCAGATCCCGCAGAGGATCCCGGCCGCGTTCAGCACCGGAACCGCAGTCCCGATGCCCATCAGCCGCATGGCAAAGGGCATGGCCAGGATCGATCCGGCAAATCCGGTGATCCCCTGTATGATGTTTGATCCCAGTATCACCAGGTAAAACAGCAGTTCATTCATGGCTCAGGTCTCACAGCGCTGCTGCGGCCGCCGCACGGCAGGTCAATACAGCAGCTCCCGGTTTTCCCCGAGCATTCCCGGGTATGCACCTTGGCGGATCAGCGGTTCGCGGTCCGGATGGGCCAGAATCCACTTGTTCCGGTGAAGAAGCAGGCGGGACTCGCGGTCGCCCTGAGCGATCCGCTTGTCGCGCCGGCGTTTTTCCTCCTCGGTCAGAGGCGTGTTCGTGCCAAGCGGCAGCATCACGACTGCCCGGAACCCCTCGTCGGACACGCGCAGCGGCGAAAGGTGCAGCGTCGTGCCGAACATCTCGATGACGGTGCCCCGTTCCAGAAAGAAGATCTCTGCCGCGGCGCTGTCGTAGGTGAGGTCCTCTGCGATGTCATAGCAGTGCCCCAGGGCCAGCAGCAGATCCGAGGCACAGACATTGATCTCGCTGGACTTGTGATATTCGAAACCGTTCAGGGTCGTGTTCCGGCCATTGCAGTAGCCGGCCTCCCAGGGCATGGCGCCGAAGACGGCGTCCGCGAGTCTTGCGGTCTGAGGGAGCGCCTCCAGTTCGGGAACTGAAGCGGCGTAGAGATTGCCCTCGGCAGGAATATCCGTCTGCGTCTCCAGAAAGGAGAGGAGACGGTCCGTTTCAACGCCCCCGATCACCCGTCCGTAGGCGCGGAAAGCAGGGTCGTACACGCTCCGGATGACCAGCCCGTTCTTCCGGCTCAGTTCGCGGATGCGCGCTGCGGCTGCCTCTGAGATCACGCCGGCGCTTCGGTTGTCCGCCGCGCTACTCACCGCGCACCACCTTAATGGTCGCGCAGAAGTCCTCTTTTCCGAGGCCGGCCTCCATGGCGCGGTCGTACACGCGCACGGCGTTCTCTTCGCCGGGCATGGATACGCCGCACTCCTCGGCCAGCTTCATGCAGATGTGCACGTCCTTATGTTCGTTTTCGATGGAGAACGCGGTCGTGTAGTCCTCTTTTGCGAGCACGTCCTTCTTCGAATCCAGATACCAGTTTCCGGCGCCGCCGTAGGAGATGGCCTCGGCGAACTGCAGGATGTCGATGCCGTTCTTCGCGGCCAGCGTCGAAGTCTCATTCACGCCGTTCTGGATCTGCGAGACCAACGCATTGTGGCAGATCTTCATGACAAGGCCCTTGCCGTTATCGCCCATACGGATCACGTTTTCGCCCATGTACAGGAGGATGGGGCGCATGGCTTCGTACGCAGCCTCGGAGCCGCCCACGTAGATGCCGAGCTTTCCGGCGATTGCGGCGGGCTTGCTCTTCACGACGGGCGCGTCGATGAACTCGGCACCGGTCGCCTTTACGGCCTTCGAGATCTCTACGGAGACACTGGGGTCGATGGTGCTCATGTCAATGCAGGTCTGCCCCGCGTGCAGCACAGGCAGGATCTCGTCATAGACCGCGCGGGAGTGCTCCGACTTCGGGACCATGGTGATAAAGACGTCCACGTTCTGTGCAACCTCGCGCGAACTGGCGCAGGGGACGCCGCCCAGCGCGGCCAGCTTGTCGACTTTTTCCTTCACGAAGTCAAAGACATAGACTTTGTCATCGTGCTTTTTGATGATGTTCTCGCTCATGGACTCGCCCATGATGCCGAGTCCTACAAAACCGATCTTCATGTGTATTGCCCTCCGTGCCTGCTCAGTTTCCGGCCGTGTGGTCCCAGGCGTCCCGGAACGTCTCCATGCCCTGACGGGTGTAGGGGTGCTTCATGGAATCCTGGTAGACGGCCAGACCCGCGGTCACGATGTCCGCGCCGGCCACCGCGCAGTCCACGAACTGCTTCGGGGTACGGATGGCCGCGCAGATGATCTGCGTCTTTCCGTAAAAGCCGTAATTCTTATAGATGTCCACGATGTCGCGGATGTACTGTCTGCAGTCCTCGCCGTTCGTTTCCTTCCAGCCGATGAACGGGGAGACGAAGAGCGATCCGTTCTTCGCGGGCAGGATGGCCTGTGCTGCGGAGAAGATCAGCGTTACGTTCGTGCGGATGCCCTTCTTCTCGAGTTGTCTGGCCGCGGCGACGCCGTCCGGCGTGCAGGGGATCTTGATCACGAAGTTTTCGCAGAGCGCGGCGATCTTCTCGGCGGCGGCGACCATCTCATCACACTTCTCGATGTGCGGATTGATCTCGACCGAGACCGGGAACTTCTCATAGCCTTCGAGGCCCTCTTCGCGGATCCAGGCGGCAATGTCGCCGATGGCGTCCAGGAAGGTCTTCCCGGAGTTCATGATGTGCTTCGGGTTCGTAGTCACGCCGTCGATCCCGAAGGTATGGTAGGCTTCTTTGATCTCGTCCAGCTTGGCGCTGTCTAAAAAGTATTTCATGATATTCTCCATTCCTTTCTATTTGACACGGAATTTCACCGCGTTCTCTCTGTTCCAGAGCCGGTCATACCGGAAACCGGTGACCTTCTCGCAGACCGCGATCTCCTCGGGAGTCGCCTCAGAGCTGTCTTCACCCCGGCGTCTGGCGGCCTCCCGGCGCACGATGGCGAACTCCTTTCCGGTCACGGGGAAGCGGATCGTGAAGATCAGCGTGACCGCGAGCAGGATCAGCTGTGCGAACACATAGATGTAAGCAATGCCGTGCTGCGTCGAAGCTGCCTGGCGCAGGCCCTCGCTCGCCGCGACTTCGTTATAGCCGACCGCGGCCAGCAGCAGGCCGATCACCGCCGAAGAGATGCCCGCGGAGATCTTCCGGGTGAACGTCGCCATACCGGAACAGATGCCCGGGCGGTTGATCGAGGTGATCAGCTCGTCGACATCCGCCAGATCCGCGAGGATCGCGTAGATCGTGGTCGAGGTGCCGGCCATGCCGAGACCGACCACGAACGAGAGCGCGAGGATCGCAATGAACGGTGTGTCCTCATGCGAGAAGAAGAGCATCGCGAAGGTCGCGGCCATCCGGATCGGGGTGCCCAGCAGGATCGGGAACTTCTTCGAGGTCCGCGCCATGATGGGTCCGAAGATGATCATGCCGATAAACTGCGAGACCAGGATGACGCCCATGAGGATCGTGAAATTGCCCCCGCCATAGGCGTTCAGCACATCGTCGACGTAGTAGACCGCGAGACCCATGATGAAATCCGCCGCCACCTGACCGAAGATGAAGATGCCGATGAACAGCCGGAACGAACGGCTCTTATAGACCGTGAAGGACTGTGTGAAAGTCTCCGCCATGGGGGTCTTCACGATCTCTTTCTGGCGTTCCCAGGTGCCGGCGAATGTCAGCAGGATAACCACGAGGAAGACCACTGCAAACAGAACTGCGACGATCAGGTACTGGCGCGCGTTCGTGTTGTCGCGGATCAGCAGCGTCGGGACCAGGCCGGCCAGGATCGCGCCCAGCGCGGAGAAGATCATGCGGACGCTCGTGAACTTCGCGCGGACCGTGTAATCGCTGACCATGTCGGGAAGCAGCGCGTTATACGGCACCATGACGATCGTGAAACCGGTCGAGAACAGGCAGTACATAATCGCGTAGAACGCGAACTGTCCGGCGACGGATCCGCCCGCGCGGAACGGGATCCACATGACCAGGAAGGTGATCGCGGAGATGATGCTGCCGATCAGGATCCAGAAGCGCTTCGGGCCGAGCTTCGAGCGGGTGCGGTCCGCGATATTGCCCATCATGGGGTCGGTGACCGCGTCCCAGACCTTGCCGATCATGGGGATAATACCGGCCAGCGCGGTCGGCATCCCGAGAGCCTTCGTCAGGAAGACCGCGAAAAACGTGCTGATGACGACGAAGGCACCGCCGCCGTAGATGTCCGCGAAACCGTAGCTGATCTTTGACAGGACGCTCTGCTCCCTCTTTTCTTCTTTCGTCATGGCAATACTCCTTCTGTCAGTGATATTGATGACAATGCAGTCCGATAGGAACTTTCTTCCCGGATGAACGCCGGCGGACAGCCGACGGGTGCCGGGACTTCATGCGTGCCGCCGCCGTAGACCTCGCCGGTGAACAGGTGGATCCAGCGGTCCTCCGGCAGATATACCGTTCGTGAGACGGCGCCCTCTTTGGTGACCGGGGCGACCAGGATGTCGCGCCCCAGCAGGTATTCGGTTTTCTCGGTATATGCAGCCGGCTCGTCATAATGGTAGAAGAGCGGGCGCATGACCGGGTGGGCCTGTTCGGCATTCTCTTTTATGGCTGCGCGGAGGTATTCTTTCAGCGCCGCGTGGACGCGTGAGGCGGCCGCGGTTCCGGCCAGGACCTCGTCGTCCGCGTCGAACTGGACGTTATTTGCCGGCTGGTTTCCCTCATGTGTGCGCAGGAGCGGAGAGAATGCGTTCATCTCCAGCCAGCGCAGCAGAAGCTCCTTCGAGCGGCGCATGTGCATGATCGTGGTGTAGCCGCCGGCGTCGGAGTGCGTGACGCCGAAGCCGCTCATGGCCAGCGAGAGCGTGGCCGGGATGACCGAGGGCAGGCCGTCGTCAACGGACCAGTCCACGTGCTGGTCTCCGGTCCACATCATGGCGGAGGAGGAGATCGTGCCGGTGTGGCCGGCGCGCGTGAAGAAAAACACCTCGTCCTGCGCGCCGCACTCCTCGATGGCCTCACGGTTCATCTGTGCCCAGATGGCCGGCCAGCGGTTGTGGATCAGCGCGGGATCCTCGCCGCTCGCGAGCACGCAGTCGACCGGCAGGTATTCGCCGAAGTCCGCCATCCAACCGCCCATGCCGAGGCCGATCATATTTTCCTTGATCAGGCTCTTATACCACGCGTAGGCCTCCGGGTTCGTGAAGTCGATCATCGCGGCAGGGAAGGTCGTGATGGTCACCAGATAATCCTTTCCCTCGCGGTCCTTCACACACCAGCCGTGTTCGGAGGCGGTGCGGTAGAGGTCTTTCTCGAGGGCCAGGAAGGGATTGATATAGCCCAGGAAGCGGACGCCGTCCGCCTTCCATTCGCGGATCTTCTGTTCCAGATCCGGGTAAAGATCCCGGTCCTGCTCCCAGTTCCACATCACCTGGTAGCCGAAGCCGGTCTGTCTGCAGCCGCACCAGTCCTGCGACCAGATACCGCAGACCATGACGCCGGCTTCCTTTGCCAGCCGGATCTTCCGGTCGACGGTCTCCGTGCCGCCCTGGACCGCGAGGATGGCTCCGTCGCAGATCCAGTCCGGGAGTTCGCGCTGGCGCCCCAGCAGGTCCGCGAGTTTCTCGGAAACTTCCGGGAACGAGGCGCCTTCGGCCATGAAAAAGGCCGGCGGTTCCTGCGTGTTCAATGTGATCTGCCCGGGCGTGCGCAGGTCGAACTCCATGTAGGCGTTCGTGTCCACGTGCAGGTAATACCGTGCGCTCGAGACCAGGGTCGGCTGCGCGTAATACGATTCATACTGCTCGAACGGGAGCGTGCGCTCCGGCTTCTTTCCGAGGAGCTTTTCGCGGATGATCTTGCGGCTGATGCGCTTCGTGTTCTGATGCTCCGCGACGAAGATGCGGACCAGCTGTCCCTTCAGGTCAAATTCGGAGTAGGTCTCGCCGCAGCCGTAGAAGTGTTCGGAGGGATCGGCGGGCAATGTGAGCCGGAACCGGTTCAGCGTGCTGCGGGCCGCGGACGGTTCCCTGAGAGCGGCCTGCTGCCGGGATGCCTGCTCCGGCAGTTCCGTACGCACGCAGATGCGGCCCTGTTCTTCCGTGACGAATACGGAAACGGCATGATCTTCCTGATCTTTCAGACTGCCGGGCAATGCGAACCGGACCACAAACCCGTTCTCCAGGTCCTCTGTTCCTGTTTTTTCCAACGCGGCCATCTTCTGGATCTTTTGCCTGTAGCGAAAGCTGCCGCGGCTCATGGTGAACCGGTTTTCGCCGGTCCCGGCACTGAGTGTGATGTTTTTCAAACGATC
>CAYLPO010000051.1:8763-9039 GCA_964385575.1 uncultured Lachnospiraceae bacterium
CTAGAAGCATGGGAGACTCCGTTATTTAACGCGTTTAACTTATTGCATTTTAGTACATTTAAAGACATGTTACAAGAAAAACCTTATTCTGTCATTTCTTTGAAAAAAGGAGCACATCATTTGTGAAGACATGCTCTTTCGGTAGACATGATCCATGCATATAATCATATTAAAAAGATATGTTTATTCTTGCGTTGCCCGGACAGGAGTTTCAGATGGGACAGCAGAAACTGATGCTGTTTAACGGTTTCCTGGGATCGGGGAAGACGACGACCA
>CAYLPO010000052.1:0-9023 GCA_964385575.1 uncultured Lachnospiraceae bacterium
GAGCCCCTTTGCTTATCCTTTTTCGGTTTTTACAGAGAATCTTTCACAGTCTCTCCTTTTTTCGTTTTTATTCATTTTATTCAGACGAAGGAAGCCCTATGAACTACCTTTTCCGGTGCCTGCTCCGATGTTGGCCTGCATTCTGCTCCGTTTCTAACAACCACTGCTTCCTCTCCACCCCGCCGGCATACCCGGTCAAGCTGCCGTCCACGCCGATCACGCGATGGCAGGGAACGATCAGCGAAATGGGATTCCGTCCGACGGCGCCGCCCACTGCGCGTGCTGAGACACGACGCCCTTCTTTCGCGTATTCGGGCAATGCCTGTATCCGCCGTGCCAGCTCTCCGTAGCTGACGGTCCGACCGTAAGGGATCTTCAAAAGCTCCCGCCAGACCTGCTTCCGAAACTTCGTGGCCCATGTCCCGTGAAAAGAAAGGGGCGGCGTAAAGCCCGGGTCCTTTCCGCTGAAGTAAAGTTCAAGCCAGCGCCTGGTCTCGGCAAAAACCGGAAGATCTTCCAAAACAAGTCCCTGACCTTCCAGCGTACTCCCGAAGTGCTTCTGCCCGTCAAACCAGAGCCCGATCAATGCATCGCCGTCACTCGCCAGCGTGACCGGCCCCAACGGAGTTTTCGCGTGAGAGAAATAGGTCATCACAGGTCACTCCACCGCGTCCTTATTGTAATCTCCGCCGTTTCCGCCCGAGAAATGAATCATATCCTTTTCCAGGGCATGCACCAACAAGGGAGAATGCGGGATCCTCCTCGGCACATAGACCAGTGTGCTCTTCGTGGTATGAATCTGCTCATCCCCGATCAGAAAGCTGACATCCCCGTTCAGTTCTTCCGGGTGCTCGGGATCTCCGCCGATGAACGCCACGAACTCATCCAGGTTCTCATGCATGTGGTTTTCCGGTCCGGTGTCATTCGTCTGATGGAACCATACCGCCTCGGTGTAAGGAGCACCGGGAAGCTTTTCGCCGTCGATCCAGAGAAGAAACGTCAGGAAACCTTCCGGCGCGGGCGGGATCTCTCCGCTCACGGGTGCATACTTGAAAACGATATTCCGATCGTAAGTCCCCGCGGGCAATGCGGCCTCAGCCGGTTCGGCACGGTACACGGGAGCATCGACCTGCATAATATAGTGCATTACCGGCCGAGACAGGTTCTTCACGGAAATGATCTGATGCGCGCAGCCTTTCGGCACAAAGACAAAGGCTGTCTCGGAAAAGATGATGCGGTCGTTCTCGATCTGAAAGTCGATCTCACAGCCGAGCTTTTCGGGTTCTTTCGGGTCTCCGCCGATGAACATATGCAGTTCATCCGTGTCATGGGAAATCAATCCCTCTGTCTTGAAATCTTTCGTGAGCCACTGCACGCAGCCGAAAAAACTTCCGGGGATCACACTTTCGTCAATACAGACGACCGGCCGCACCGCATCTGCCGGGACGGTGTCAAATTTCATGACAGGGCACGCTCCGGCGCGGACGAAATACTTGTCATACTGGTACATGAAGCATCTCCTTTTCTTCCCATAAGCTTCGGTTCTCCTTCATCATACCGAAGTCTGCGGAATTCGAAAAGACACTTCCTGTACGGCGGTTATTTTGATGAGTTCCGTTCCGCCATCTGCGCGTCCCGCACATTCAGCCAGACACCCAGGGCCATGACCGCCAGCGCCGCCCAAAACAGCACGCCCGGCATTTCACGGAAGAACAGGAGGGCAGCAGCACGCCGATAAACGGAGCGACCGCATAGTAAGAACTGGTCCGCGCAGCACCGATCCGGTTTTGCGCGAGCACATAGAAATACACGCTGAGTCCGATCGCCAGAAAACCCAGCACCAGCACCGGCAGGCAGCCGGTCAGTCCCGGCAGCCGCTCGCCGACCGCCGCCGAGATGATGAGGGAGGCCGTGCCGGATCCGAGGCCCTTGATCATGACGATCTGACAGGTATCCTTATCCGAAAGACTGCTGGTGCAGTTGTTCTCAAATCCCCAGCAAACGCAGGCCCCGATCACGAACAAAGATCCTTTCGAGAACGCGAACACGCCGTCCGCGGTCAGTCCGCCCGCAAACAATCCGCCGTCCAGAGACAGCAGGATGCAGGACAATGTAATGATCCCGATCGATGCGGCCAGCCGACGTCCGATCTTCTCCCGGAACAATGCCGCCGCAATAACAGCCGTTGCCACGATCTCGAAGTTATTCAGCAGCGAGACGCTCTCCGGCGCGCACATGGATAAACCAAGCAGCAGCAGAATGGGAGCTGCGGCATCCAGCGCAATCATGGCCAGCACATACTTCAGGTCTGCGCGGCCGATCGAAGGACGTTTGGTTCCCGCAAAAAAACGGCCGGCAGAGACGTCCGCCGCAGAGGCGGCTCCGCCTGATGCACTTTCTGCCCCCTGTCCGCTCTGCAGTTTCACAGTCTTATCCGAATGCACTCGTGCAGCCTTCCGAACCGCCACGATCACGGTCATGCCCAGTCCCGCTCCCAGGTACAGCAGCCCCGCCTCAGCGACCGGCGGCACTGCGGTCTGCAGCAGCTTTGAGACCGGCGTCATCAGGGCATAGAGCAATGCAGCCAGCACCGCAAACAGGATGGCTTTCGTGACAGAATTTTCTTTTTTGAACAAATTGTTCGTTTTCATATCAATTGTATGATATAATGCTTCCGGGCGATGTTTCCATACGCAGTACGACGGCATTGCCCGTTAATGAAGCGAACGGCAGGATTGCCCGTTTCTGAAAGAACGGCCGATAATGCCCGAAAACGAACATTTCTTCGATTTCATTTATGAAGGAGGCACCATGGACAGACGTATCCAGAAAACCCGCGCCGCCATCTTCGCGGCCTTCGAGGAACTCCTCGCCGAAAAGCGCTACGAGCAGATCTCGGTGAGCGACATCATTGACCGCGCGAATATCGGCCGCAGCACGTTTTACGCGCACTTCGAGACGAAGGATGCTCTTTTCATGGCAACCTGCGAGGAACTGTTCGAGCATATCTTCGCGCCGCACGGCCGCGAAACGACCCATGATTTCTCCGAAGATCACGGCCTGCGTGCCCGCCTGACGCACATCCTCTATCACCTGAAGGACGACCGCGCGCGCTACCACCGCATCTTCTCGTGCGAGAGCGCGGACCTGTTCTGGTCGTATTTCAAGAGCCGTCTGGCTGTGATTGCCGCACAGAAAGAAGCCCCCGCGCGCGGCACGCAGGAGCTTCCGAAGGATTTCTATATCAATTTTTACTGCAGCGCCTTCTGTGAAGCGGTCAAATGGTGGTTCGCGAATGATCTGACCGCAAGCCCCGAAGACCTCGAGGCCTATTTCGAGGCCGTGACGGACTAGCACGCCTTCAGCCGCTCCATGAGCCTGTTGTTTGCCTCCAGCGATTCCTTCGGCGCCAGGTAGATGGGATAGCAGTGGAACATGCCCTTCCCGACGATCTTCTGATACGACACGCCGTACTTCTTCAGCGCCGCCTCGATCCCGGGGCAGCCGCCGTAGAGGGTCTCCGTGTCCGCATAGACCAGCCGCACCGGCGGACAGTCCGTGTAATCTCCGTCCCGCAGATAGACCATGTAATCCTTCACGGTGTCGCTGCCGTGGCGCATGAGCTTCTCCATGGTGTGAAGGAATTTCGCCGGGATCATGAAATCCGTGCTGTCGTGCGCCTTCATGAGCCGGTACTCCGCTTTATCCTTGGGGCAGGTGCCCGGCGAGAGTGCGAAGATCTCTTTCGGCTTCGGCAGATCCGAGCCGGTCGCATTCATGTGGGCAATGAGTCCCAGCGCCAGCGTGCCTCCTGCGGACGTCCCCAGAAAGCAGATATTCTCCGGCTCATACCGTTCCAAAATGAAACGGTAAGTCTCCAGAACCATGTCATACGCCCGGCTGACCGGATAATCCGTGCAAAGCGGATAATACGGGATAAACACGTCCTTTCGGGTGATCTTCGCCATACGAACCGCACGCTGGATGGCCTCGTGCCGCGGCGCCTTCACAAATCCGCCTCCCACCATGTACATGATGGCCTTCCCGGCTGTCTCATGATGGATCATGCAGAGCACCGGACGGCCGCAGATGCTCTCGACGCAGATGTCCAGCTCCGAATCATACAGGTCCGGAAGTCCGCGCCACAGGTTCTCCTTCTTCGACCGCTCAATAATCTCCTTCGGGCTCTGCTTCAGATGTTTGGAAAAGTGAATGATACGCGCACCCTTTTTTATGAATGTATATAAGCCGGACACGGCACGCCCCCTTTCTCCCTTCATGAAACTTTCGTGATATTATTATATTACATACTTCGGGAGGCTGCAAAATGGCACAGAACGCAAATTCAGGCGCACTCTTTTCGGTGCGTGACAAAGAAATACGGATCTTCGGTGCGGACCATGCCGGCGCACCGCTTGTCGTGCTGAATACGCTGGGTCATGCCGCGGAAGCCTATGCTGCGGCCCGCGCGGCGCTGACATCGTCTGCCGCAGACAGAGCGCGGCACGGCGAATTTACCCTGGCAGCCGTCTCCGGCATGGACTGGAACCGCGACCTCTCCCCCTGGCCGGCACCGGCCGTCCGCCGTGACGCAGAAGATTTCGCGGGACTGGCTGCTGATTATCTGCGGGAGCTAACCGAAGAGATCCTTCCGGAGATCCGCCGTCATCTGCACGCAGCGCCTTCCCGCACTGTAATCGCCGGCTACTCGCTGGCAGGCCTCTTCGCGGTCTGGAGCCTGTATCAGACCGACGCCTTTGACGGCGCCGCATCCGCTTCCGGCTCCCTCTGGTATCCGGGCTTTGCCGAATACACCCGGACGCACGCATTCGTGCGGCAGCCGGCCGGCATTGCGCTCTCACTGGGCGAAAAAGAAGCGCGCACCCGTCACCCGGTCATGAAGACCGTGTGGGACTGCACGCAAAATTATACCGATCTGCTGCGGGATCAGGGGATACCCGCCGTTTTCGAACCCGAACCCGGAAACCATTTCACGGATCCGGACGGACGTATGGGCCGGTGCATGGCCCGGCTGCTGTCATGCCTCATTCCATGACAGCCGGTGCAGCTCGCCGTGCTCATTCAAGCCCGGAAAGCCGTTTTGCCGCAGAGCCTCGTACAAGATCACCGCGACCGAATTCGACAGATTCAGCGACCGCGTGTCCCCAAGCATGGGGATGCGCACACAGCGCTCCTCGTCCGCGACCAGGAGTTCCTCCGGCAGGCCGCGGCTCTCCTTCCCGAACATGATCCAGCAGTCCTCGCCGTAGGTGACCTCGGTGTGATTCCGTCTGGCCTTCGTCGTGGCCATGAACGGCCGCACGCCGGGGTTTTTCACGCAAAAATCCGCATAGCTGTCATAGACCGTCACATCAAGGTCTTTCCAGTAATCAAGCCCCGCACGTCGGATCTCCTTCTCACCCAGCCGATATCCCAGCGGCCCGATCAGATGCAGACGGCTGCCCGTAGCGACACAGCTGCGCCCGATATTGCCCGTGTTTTGCGGAATCTCCGGTTCCAGAAGAACAATGTTGATCAAAGCAGTCTCCTCTCGCCAGCCGCCTGCGCGGCGGTTTCATGAATCTATCAAAGCAGGTACTGCAGGACCATCGGGATGACCATGGCGGCCACCAGAATGATGACCACGATCAAAATGCCGATCTGAAGACGCTTTTTGTTTTTTCTGTCGTTAAAATTCATCATGTCGTTCACCTTGCCCGTTCGCCGGGCCTCTCCTCTTTTTTCGCGCCGCGGACGCGTATCCTCATTTTCTCAGGTTCCAGATCACCGACGAGCAGCGCTCCATCCGAAAGTCCAGCGCGCCGTTTGTAACAGCCTGCCGCACATGCCCGACGTTATATCCGGCTTCATCCGTCAACATCAGCCGTTCGACCTCCCGGCCGACCGTCGCCCCCGCGATCCACACGGGCAATGATACCTCGCGCGCTTCTCCGGTATTCACCGCAACGACGACAGCTTCATCCGCCGTAAACCGCGCGTAAGCGGCCAGTCCCTCTTCCGAAGCCAACACTGCCGTGGAACCGTACCGCAGAACGCGGCCGCGCTGACGAAAGCCGATCAGATACCGATGGAACTCAATGAGCTCTCGGTCCTCGGAGCCCCATGGATACGGCCTCCGGTCATCCGGATCCGTAAAGCCGCAAAGTCCTGCCTCATCTCCGTAATAGACCGCAGGCATGCCCGGCCAGGTCATCTGCAGCACCACACCCTGCATGTAGACTGCGGGGCGTATCTCTTCGGAAGCCGCATCCGGACCCAGATCCTCCACCCGTCCGACCGTACCGTTCGTGCGGGTCATAAAGCGTGAGTGGTCATGGTTCGAAAGCTGGTTCATCATCACGGCTGCCGGTCCCGTCTGCAGCTTCTCCAGGTTCCCCAGAAGCGCCGCAAACAGTGCATCCGCGTCCCCGATCCGGGTCTCATCCCGTGCGTCGGAGTGTTTCTCCATCCCGGTCAGGAACCAGCTGACCGGTTCCATGAAACCGTCATAGTTCATCAGACCGTCCCACTGGTCGCCGCGAAGCCGGCCGGCCGCGGGTCCGTAGTGCTCGGCAATGATGAGCTTCTCCGGGGAGACTCCCTTCACCGCAGTGCGGAATTCGCGCCAGAACGCGGCATTGAACGCGTCGCTGTGACCCAGATCCGCCGCAACGTCGAGCCGCCATCCGTCCGCCTCATAGGGCGGCTCCAACCATTTTTTCGCTATATGCAGGATCTCCTCCCGCAGTGCCGCGCTCCCCTCATAATTCAGTTTCGGCAGGGTCTCATAATCCCACCAGCCCTCATATTCACCGGTGAAGGGGGGGATATCCGGCGTGCCGGCATTGTCCGCAGTACCGGTATTCCCTGCAGCGGGCAGATCCTCTGCAAACCGGAAATACTCCCGGTACGGGCTCTCGGGATGTCCGTAGGCACCGGGTCCTTCTCCGGTCTCTCTCCATTGTTCGGCATAAAAGCCCTCGCGGTCCATCCACTTATGGAAAGAACCGCAATGATTAAACACGCCGTCGAGGATCACCCGGATCCCGCGCGCATGCGCCTCGCGGACCAGTTCCGCAAACAGCGCATTCGAAGCGTCGAGGTTTTCCTTTGCGGTCACCCGACAGCGGTAGCGGGTCGCGTGCACATTCGAGCGATCGCCCGGGGTCAGAAGCTCCCCTTCATCTCTCATGATCCGGCCCAGATGCGGATCGACCGCGTCATAGTCCTGTGTGTCATACTTATGGCTGGAGGGGGAAACAAAGACGGGGTTCAGATAGATCCCGCCGATCCCCAGATCCTGCAGATAATCCAGCTTATCGATGATCCCCTGCAGATCGCCCCCCGCAAAAGTGCAGGTGTCGTGCGCGTCCGGCGCATTCGCGTAATGCCCGTCGATATAAGCATACTCATAAGGCAGAACGTCATTTGTCGGGTCGCCGTTCGCAAAGCGGTCCGGAAAGATCTGATAAAACACACAGCCCATGGCCCATTCCGGCACCGCAAGCCCCGGAATGATCTCGAAATCCTGTCCGGATGCCTCCTCCTCGCCGGGCCGTGTCCCGCGCGGACAATCAAACACGCCGTGCCTCCCGTAACAGCACAGGTCGCTTCCGTCCATGGAAGCCAGCCGAAAATGATAGCGGACCGCCGCCTCACCGACCGGGACTTCACAGGCGAACCAGTCGAACAGCTCGTCGCGGTCCTCGCAGATCATATCGAGGACAGCAGGCGCCTCCGCCGCGGTTGTGAGGATGAGTTTCGCGGTGAGGACATTGCCCTTCTGCGCCCGGATACGCACCTGAACGCGGTCGCCCGCACAGCAGAAAACGGGACTGCGAAAAGTCTCAGTCCCGTCGGAAAATATGGCTTTTCTGTTGATACAGATCCCGCTCATCTGCTTTTCTACTCTTCCGCCTCAACATCTGCATCCGCATCGGTCTCAGTCTGCTCCGGCTGCTCTGCAGGCTGCTCAGACTGCTCAGGCAGCTCCGCCGGCTGCTCCGGCAGTTCCGCCGGTGCATCCTTCGCAAACAGTGCCTCGAACTCCTCGCCGTTGATCTTCTCCTTCTCCATCAGGAGCGCGGCACCCGCGTGCAGCACGTCCATGTTTTCGGAGATGATCTGCTTCGCCTTGGCATAGCACTCGTCAATGATCCGCTTCACCTCGGAGTCGATCATGCCGGCCATGTTCTCGCCGTACTTGCGGCCCTGGCCCAGCTCGAGGCCGATGAACACGTCCTCGTCGCCGTCGCCGTAGCTGATCATGCCGATCTTCTCCGACATGCCGTACTGCGTGACCATCGCGCGGGCGATGTTCGTCGCCTGCTTAATATCCTGCGACGCGCCGGTCGTGACGTCCTCGAGCACCAGCTCCTCGGCGATGCGTCCGCCGAGCGAGACCATGATGTTCTGGCGCATGATGCCCTTCGTCATGAAGGTCTCATCCTTCGAAGGCAGCGGCATCGTGTAGCCCGCGGCGCCCATGCCGGTCGGGATGACCGAGACCGTGTGCACGGGGCCCACGTCGGGCAGGACGTGGAACAGGATCGCGTGACCGGTCTCATGATAAGCCGTGATGCGCTTATCCTTCTCGGAGATGATCTTCGAGCGCTTCTCTTCGCCGATACCGACCTTGATCAGTGCGTTATTAATATCCGCCTGCTTCACGTAGCCGCGGTTCTGCTTCGCGGCGCCGATCGCGGCCTCGTTCATGAGGTTCTCCAGATCCGCTCCGGTGAAGCCCGCGGTGGTCTGCGCGACCTCCTCGAGGTTCACGTCCTCGGCCAGAGGCTTATTCCGCGCGTGGACCTTCAGAATCTCCTCGCGGCCCCGCACGTCGGGCTTTCCGACGCCGACCTTCCGGTCGAAGCGGCCCGGACGCATGATCGCGGGATCCAGGATATCGACGCGGTTCGTCGCGGCCATCACGATGATGCCCTCGTTCGCGCCGAAGCCGTCCATCTCGACCAGCAGCTGGTTCAGGGTCTGCTCGCGCTCGTCGTGGCCGCCGCCCATGCCGG
>CAYLPO010000053.1:0-8931 GCA_964385575.1 uncultured Lachnospiraceae bacterium
CGTGCCGGTCATATTAAATGCCAGCAGAACGCCCGTGACCAGCGCGCCGTGCGTAAAGCCGCGGCCCGAGATCTTATCACAGATCAGGTCGCAGACCTGGCAGACCGCACAGGCAACCAGCACTTCCAGCAGTGCGCGGGGGCCGTTCCACCAGATTCCGAAGATCAGGGCCGGAATAAGGGCAATGACGACGTCCCCCATGATCCGCGCGGAAGTGTTTGAGGTTCTTAAGAAAGGACCGATACGCGGTGATAATTCTTTCATTTCTTCGCGCTCCTTTCCCGGATCATGGCGCGGACTTCGTCGCGCGCGCGGATCGATGTCGCGGAAAGCTCTCTTCTGGCCGGGCAGATGAACGAGCAGGAACCGCAGGCGATGCACTCGGTCGCGAGCAGCTGCTCGCAGGCATCGAGATTGCCTTTCTTATAGGCTGCGTTGACCAGATACGGCGTCAGACCCATGGGGCAGGCCGATGCGCAGGAGCCGCAGCGGATGCAGGGCGATTCGCTTAAGCCCCGGTCCTTGATCGCGATCAGGCCGCCGCTGGTCTTCGTGACGCCGCCGGGGATCTGATCCGCCTGGTCTCCCATCGCGAGCAGGCTACCGGTCATGGGCCCGCCCAGGATGATCCGCACGTCAGTCTCCTTCAGGCCGCCCGCCGCCTCGATCAGCGCCTTGAATGGTGTGCCGAGCGGAACCAGATAGTTTCCGGGGCGGTTCACCAGTCCGGTCACGGTAATGCCGCGCGTAGTGCTGGGCTCGCCCGCATAGAGCATATCCGCGAGCGCCCGCGCGGTGTGGACATTCGAGACGATGACATTGACATCCGCGGGCAGCTTTCCGGAGGGGACCTCGCGGCCCGTCACCTGGCGGATCAGCTGCTTCTCGCCGCCCTGCGGGTATTTGTCCTCGCGGACCACGACGTCGATCGCAAGGCCGTTCTCTGCGATGATCTTCCGCAGGAGCTCCGCGGCATTTTCCTTATTCTCTTCGGTCGAGATGACCATGCGGTCCGCGCCGCAGGCCTTCTGCATGGCCAGCAGGCCGTTCAGGACCTCATAGGGGTGCTCGAGCAGCATGCGGTGGTCACAGCAGAGGTAGGGCTCGCACTCCATAGCGTTGATGATGATCGTGTCAAAGGGCGTCTCCGCCGCGTATTTGACATGCGCGGGGAAGCCGGCGCCGCCCATGCCGCAGACGCCGCCGTCCTTCATCGCGGCAATGATCTGCGCCCGGTCGAACGCGTCCGGCTGCGTGATCTCATGCATATACGGCAGATCCGGCGTCTCCGGCTGCACTTCGTCCGCGTCGATCACACAGTACTGCAGGTCCCCGTTCGGCATCTGCAGCTGAATGAATTCCCGCACGGTTCCGCTCAGCGGCGCATGCAGATCCACGCCCGTGAAATTCGCGGGTTCGGCGATCTTCTGCCCTTTTTCCACGTGGGTGCCGGGTTCGACCGTAAAACGGATCCGGCTGCCGCCGCCCTGACACTCCGACAGCAATAGAGTCTTCGGTGTTACGGTCTCGAAAGGCCTTCCGCTCGCGAGCCCCTTATCCAGCTCGCTCGAAGGGAAGATGCCCCGGTCCCTGACCCTGAAATCAGACCTCTTCATGCTATTTTGCACTCCTTTTTCGTGCTATACTTGTCTCCCCGAAAGGAGTTTATACCCATGTTCAGATCGATCCGTCCAAAATCCGTTGTCGCCGCCGCGCTCATCTTCTGCCTGTGCCTGCCCTGCGTGCTGGCCGGGTGTACGCCCGCGCCCTCCGGCGGGACGGACGAAACTTCCACCGAAAGTCCGGTGCCTGCCGGAACAAACGGTTCTGCCACATGGTCCGGCGAGACGTTCGAGGACACGCATTTTGCGCTCGACACCGTCTGTTCCGTTCGCGTCTATGATGCGGATGATGAGCCGGTCATCGCGGAATGCTTTGACCTGATCGACACCCTCGAAGCCGAACTCAGCCGGACTGTGGATGGATCCGACGTCTGGCGGATCAATCACGCTTACGACGATCTTGACGAAGCCTATGATTACGCCTACACGCAGGTCTCATCAGATACCACATATCTGATCGAGATCGCGCAGGCACTCTCCGAGGCTTCTGACGGTGCCTACGACATCACGATCGCCCCGGCGAGTGTTCTCTGGGACTTCAGCTCCGGCGAGGGGCAAGTCCCGGATGCGGAAGCGCTGGCGGAAGCAGTCTCCCACGTCGATTACAGGCAGATCACGACCTCGATCCTTACCACGCCTGACGGTGACGGTGAGACCTGGGAAGTGAGCCTCGAAGATCCGCAGGCCGCGATCGACCTCGGTTCCATCGCGAAAGGCTATATCGCCGACCGCGTCTGTGCCCTGCTGCGGGAGCGCGGCGTGGAAAACGCGCTCGTGAACCTGGGCGGGAACATCAGCGTTATCGGTGCGAAGCCAGACGGCAGCGGATATTCCATCGGGATCCAGAAACCGTTCTCGGACCACAGCGACTATCTGGGTTACTCCGTCATCTCCGATCTCTCCGCGGTCACGACCGGTATTTACGAGAGATGCTTTGAGGAGGACGGTGTTCTCTACCACCACATTCTGGATCCGCGCACCGGATACCCGTATCAGAACGGTCTGGTCTCCGTCACGGTCTTCGGTCCGGCTGCCGCATACTGTGATGGCTTAAGCACCGCATGTTTCTGCTCCGGCCTCGAAGGCGGCATGTCCCTGCTTGAAAAATACGACGGGTACTATGCCGTGTTCGTGGACGAGGAAGGCGAGCTGCACTTTTCGGAAGGCTTCGAGGAAGCCATCGGCTATACCCCGCGATAAATACACGATGCGGCCACACCGGCTCCGATCGATCTTCTCTTACTGCTCGCCCTGCGTCAGCGCGGCCTCAGCCGCCTCGCGCACGCCGTAAGTCGTGTAAGTCGCGCCGCTCACGCCGTCAATGTCGTAGTGCTGATCCCCGATGATCTGATCCGCAAACGTCCCGTCGTCAATGTACTTGCCGCCGATATCGGGCGACTCGTCCGCACCCACGATCTCGACCTCCGCGATCGCGCCGTTCTCATCCACAGTCGCGGTCACGGTGATCTCGCCGCCGTAGCCCTCTCCGGTGCCGGTGTAAACGCCCGGGTTCAGATCCAGCGGGATGGGGGGCATGATGTTCTTATACGCGATGATCACGATCCCCGCGATCACGATGGCCGCCAACAGCACAAACACTCTGTTTTCTTTCCACTTACTCATAGCATTATCCTCAGCCTTCGCTCACGATGATCTCAAGAACATCCTTCGGGCACTCTCTGACGCACAGGCTGCAGCCGATACACTTTGTCACATCGACCTCGGGATGATCTTCCGAAACATGGACTGCATCGAACTTGCAGCTGTTCTCGCAGATGTGACACGCCACGCAGTCTTCCGGTCTGGCAGGATGCGCCTTGCGGACCGGTTTTTTCTTTGGCGCTTCTTTCCGCGCGGCCGCGGCATTGGCAGCCGCCGTATTCGCCGCAGCTTCCGCGGCTTCGGTGGTCGCGGCGCCCGCGCTCACGGCCATGGCAGCCTCCACGACGCCGCCCTCCGAATCCGGATCCGGCACACCGTGTTCTAAGATCCGTTTAATGGCATCCGCGCTGGCCTGTCCACCGACCGGGCAGGTGTCATAGGGTGCCTCCCCGTTAAAGATGGCTTTCGCGAGTCCGTCGCAGCCCGGATAGCCGCAGGCACCGCAGTTGTTGCCGGGCAATGCCGCGCGGATCGCGACTTCCTTTTCGTCAAGCGTCACGGCCAGAAACTGTCCGGCAACTCCCAGCAGGAGGCCGATGACCAGTCCGACCGCTCCGACGACGACCGTTGCGATGATCACAGGTACGAAATTCATGTTTTAACTCCCTAAAAATAATGTACTGTTGTAAACAGATTACGGATCGTTGCGCGCTCCCACGGGTTCGGAACTTAAGACGCTGTAATCAGATCGCCAGATTCGAAAAACCCATGTACGCGATGGCCATGATGCCCGCAATGATACAGACGATCGGCATCCCCTTGAAGGACTCCGGCACATCGCAGTTGTCGATCCGCTCACGAATGCCCGCCAAAATCACGATCGCGACCAGATAACCGATGGCCGTACCGACGCCGGTAATGATGCTGGCCCCCACGGAAAGTCCGTCCGTGACATTGTTCAGAGCCACGCCCAGCACCGCGCAGTTCGTGGTGATCAGCGGCAGGAAGATTCCCAGCGCGCTGTAAAGACCCGGCATATATTTCTTAAAGATCATCTCGACCAGCTGCACCAGAGCAGCGATCACGAGAATGAATACGATGGTCTTCAGATATGTAAGCCCCAGCGGATCCAGGATAAACTTATACAGCAGGCTCGAGACCGCGGACGCCAGCGTGATAACGAACACGACCGCGCCGCCCATACCGGCGGCCACACCGACGCGGTTCGAGACGCCCAGGAACGAGCAGATGCCCAGGAACTGACTCAGGACGACATTCTCCAGGAACGCCGCTGAGACGATGATGATCAAAACATGTGCCAGCATCATCTGCCTCCTTTCTGGGGAATACCGCAGGACTGCGCGTTCAGCGGGCAGCTCATGCAGTTGTGATTGCAGGCGTCCTTCGCGTCCGCGCGGATCTTCAGCTTCGAGCGCACCGCCATAATGAACGCCAGTACGAAGAACGCGCCGGGCGGGCTCACGAGGATGCTCACCGGGGCGAACAGATCGCCCGAAGTATAAAGCGTATGCCCGAACCACTGGCCCGCGCCCAGGATCTCGCGGAACGACGCGATCAGAAACAGCGCCAGTGTGAAGCCGAGACCCATGCCGATACCGTCAGCCGCAGCCATGCCGACGGTGTTCTTATTCGCGAACGCCTCCGCGCGGCCCAGGATGATGCAGTTGACGACGATCAGCGGAATATAAAGCCCCAGGGACGAATACATGGCCGGCGTAAAAGCGTTCATCAGGAAATCCACCAGTGTAACGAACGTCGCCACGATAACGATGTAAGCCGGCATGCGGACCTCGTTCGGGATCACCTTCCGCAGCAGGGAAATGATCACGTTCGAGCAGATCAGGACCGCCATGGAGGACAGGCCCATGCCGAATGCGTTCGAGGCGGTCGTCGTGACCGCCAGCACCGGGCACATGCCGATGACCAGCACGAAGATGGGGTTTTCACGGATAAGGCCGTTATAGATCTGATCGAGATACCGGTTTTTGAAATGTTTATTCATACCCGCACCCCCTTACGAATTCGCGATGATGTAGTCGGCAAAGTACATGCCGGCATTGACCGCGAGGGTGACTGCATTCGTCGTGATGGTCGCACCGGTGATCGCCTCGATCTCATCATCTGAGCCCGCACCGCGCTTGGTCACCGTGAACGCATCCACGTCTTTATTCGAAAACTGAGAGGTGAAACTCTCCTCGCTGGCCAGCTGACCCAGGCCCACCGTCTCACTGTTCTTCAGCACGCTGATGCCCACAAGAACGCCGTCCGCTCCGTAGCAGACGCCAGTCGTGAGCGCATCCTGGCTGCCGGTCGTCGTGATGCTCATACAGTAGCCCAGGACATTGCCAGCGGCATCCACTGCATACAGACATTCGTTCACGGTCGCGCCTTCATAGCCGGAGCCGGCCAGAATCTCCTCGTAATCTGCCACACACTCATTCAGGAAATCGTCCTCGCGGAAATCCGCGGCTTCGGGGAAGATGGCCTGATAGGTCGCGACCTTCTCCGCAAGTTCACGCGCCTCGATGATGGGATTCGTCACACCGTAAGCCGCGCCCAGGAGGAAGCCGGAAACCAGGCAGATGACGACGAGGACCAGCGCCCCGCGCAGGATCTTCTTCATATCCATGCTTTCCTTCTTCATGAGCGCACCTCCTTCCCCTCATCGGACAATGCACTCCGGTTCAGCTTCTTCTCTGAGCCCGTCGCAAGGATATCCAGCAGCGGCGTCACCAGCATCATGAACAGCAGCGCGTAGGCGCCGTTTTCCGGATTCTTTCCGAACACGCGGAACACCGCATAGAGCGCGCCGAACACAATGCCGAAGATCAGCTTGCCGCTGGCCTTCTGCGGAGTCGTGACCCGGTCGGTCGCAAAGAAGCAGATCAGGAACAGGAAGCCGCCGCCCAGGATCTGGCCGAGGATGTAGTTCGCATCAAAACCGTGGCCGGAAAACAGCCCCAGACACAGCGCGAACACGCCGGTCGTGACCGCGGGCACGATGGGGTTCACCCTGCGGCGGATCAGCAGGTAGACAAAACCGATCAGGATGCAGACCGCAGAGATGTCTCCGACCGTGCCGAAGCCCTTGTTCAGGAACATCTGCGGCAGGTCGACGGAGCGCCCCTCTGCCATATGCACGAGCGGAGTGGCTACCGAGATCGCGTCCACGGTGTTCGTGTTCATCTCAGTCGAGAAGCTGACCAGCAGGAACCCTTCCGCCGCAAGCGCCGGATTCACGAAGTTGTTCCCATATCCGCCGAACAGCTCGACCGCCATGATCTGCGCGAACGCTCCGCCCAGCAGCGGTACATAGACCGGCACATTCGGCGGCAGGCAGCACGCCAGCAGCAGACCCGTCACCACGGCACTGCCGTCCGACAGAGTGACCGGCTTCTTCATAAAGTACCGGTACAGCCACTGCGACATCACGGTCGCGAACACGCAGAGGAAGATCTCCCGCAGCGCGACTGCGCCGTGCGTCCAGACCGCGCAGATCAGGACCGGGGTCAGCGCGAGGACCATGTCAAAGGACCAGATCCTCAGATCGCCGGTCTTCATCAGACGCGATGTGTTATAGTTCTTACCCATCTGAAACTCCCTTAAAACGATTCGGTTTCAAATATCCGCTGCAGATTACATGATCCCCAGACTCGAGAAGAACGAGAACTGGTTCGATTCCGGGATAGCCCCGAGCAGCCCCAGGCCGGCCATCTTGTCGACCAGGGTCTGCGACAGTTTCGCGCGGTCACGCAGGTCGTCACGTGAGAGGAACTCTCCGTCCTTCGCGGCATTGACCAGCGATTCGGCGGCGGCGGCTCCCATGCCGTCGATGGAGGTCAGGGACGGCATGATCTTTCCGTCTATGATCTGGAAGTGCGTCGCATCCGCACGGTAGATGTCGAGCGGCGCAAACTCAAAGCCGCGCGCGTACATCTCCTGCACGATGCGCATATCGCGGATCGACACTTCATCCTTCGCGGTCAGCTTCGCATCGCTGTTCCGCAGACGGTCAAGGTTCTCCTCCAGGTTTTCCTTTCCCAGACACATCGTCTCATAGTTAAACGCCGAGGCGCGAATGGTAAAGAACGAGGTGTAATATTCCAGCGGGCGGTTCAGTTTGAACCAGGCCACCCGCCAGGCCATCATGACGTATGCGGCCGCATGCGCCTTCGGGAACATGTATTTGATCTTCTCGCATGACCCGATGTACCATTCCGGCACACCGTGGTCGATCATCTCCTGCTTCCAGCCGTCCCACTTTCCGCAGACGCCCTTCGCGACTTTTCCTTTCCGGACATTCTCCATGATGTCGAATGCCATGGAAGGCTCCAGGCCCATGGAGATCAGGTACAGCATAATGTCGTCACGGGTACAGTTTGCGGTCTTGAGCGTCGCTACCCCGCCCAGGATCAGATCTTTCGTGTTCCCGAGCCAGACATCGGTGCCGTGCGCCAGGCCGGCGATGCGCACCAGATCTGCGAAGTTCTGCGGTCCGGCGTCGATCAGCATCTGCATGGCGAAGTCCGTGCCGAACTCCGGCACGCCCAGAACGCCCAGGGGCGTTCCTTTCAGATCCTCCGGCGTTACCCCGAGCGCCTCGGTGCCCTTGAACAGGCTCATGACCTGCGGGTCGTCGAGCGGGATCTTCGTGGCGTCCAGCCCGGTCAGATCCTCCAGTTTCCGGATCATGGTCGGATCATCGTGCCCCAGGATATCCAGCTTCAGCAGATTCTGCTCGATCTTATGATAATCAAAGTGCGTCGTAATGATGCTGGTCTCGGTGTCGTTCGCGGGGTGCTGAACCGGGGTGAAGGTATTAATCTCCTCGCCGTACGGCAGGACAATGATGCCTCCCGGGTGCTGGCCCGTACTCCGGCGGATGCCCTCGCAGCCTTTGCTGAGGCGGTCGATCTCGCAGCCGCGCTTCTCGATGCCGTGCTCCTCGAAATACTTCTTCACGAAGCCGTACGCGGTCTTATCCGCGAGGCCGGTCACGGTGCCCGCCCGGAACGTCTGTCCCTCGCCGAAGATCACTTCAGTCTGGGCGTGTGCGCGCGACTGATACTCGCCCGAGAAGTTCAGGTCGATATCGGGCTCCTTGTCGCCCTTGAAGCCGAGGAAGGTCTCGAACGGAATGTCGTATCCGTCCTTCAGCATCAGCGTGCCGCAGACCGGGCAGACCTTGTCCGGCATGTCGCAGCCGGCGCCCAGCGCGTTCTCCTTACAGGCCGGATCGTCGAAATCCGAGTGCTTGCAGTTCGGGCAGCGGTAGTGCGGCGGCAGCGGGTTCACCTCGGTGATCTTCGCCATCGTCGCGACGAAGGACGAACCGACGGAACCCCGCGAACCCACGAGATATCCGTCCTCGTTCGATTTTTTCACGAGTTCCCAGGCAATGATATACATGACCGCGTAGCCGTTCGATATGATCGAGTTCAGCTCCCGCTCCAGACGGTCGGTCACGATGGCGGGGAGCTCGTCCCCGTACCACTCGTGAGCGGTCTTGTAGCAGAGTTCGCGCAGGGTCTCCTCCGAGTGTTCGATCACCGGGGGATTTTTATCCGGGCGCACCGGCTGGATCGGCTCGCACATGCGGGCGATCCGATTCGTGTTCTCGATCACGACTTCGTAGGCCTTCTCGTCGCCCAGATACGCAAACTCCTCGAGCATCTCGTCCGTCGTG
>CAYLPO010000054.1:0-8873 GCA_964385575.1 uncultured Lachnospiraceae bacterium
ACAACATCGCGAACATCGAGGTCCCGCTGGGCCGCGTGGGCACCGCCGAGGACATCGCCGGTCCGACCCTGTTCTTCGCGTCCGACCTGTCGGCCTATGTGACCGTACTCTGCATGTACGTGACGGGCGGCATGGGTTACGTGTATTCGTTTAACCAGTCGTCGATCGCGCATGCGGGAGTTGGCCGCGAGGGCGTCTGAACGGATCCATCGGATAAGGAGATCATTGCTATGAAAAAAGAGATCGATTTCGGAAAGCGTCTCGCCTTCGGCTGCCTGCGGCTGCCCATCATTGAAAACGGCGAAGTCGCCCCCGGCTTCCGCGACGACTCGCTGGTCGACGAGGAGGCCTGGCAGAAGATCGTCGATAAGGGCATGGCGAACGGCTATAACTATTTCGACACGTCGTGGTTCTACCACTGCGGAAACTCCGAGCGCGCCATCGGGCACTGCGTCGCGGACAAGTACCCCCGCGACTCCTTCATCCTCTCGGATAAGATGCCCGTGAAGTTCATGCAGACCGCGGACGAGATGGAGCCCATCTTTAACGAGCAGCTCGAGAAGTGCCACGTCGACTACTTCGACTTCTACCTGATCCACGCGATCAGCTCGGAGACCTATGAGAAGTGGACGAACGCGGGTCTGTTCGAGTTCCTCGTGAAGAAGCGCGAGGAGGGAAAGTACCGCGAGTTCGGCATGTCCCTGCATGAGACTCCGGAGTTCCTCGACCGTGTCCTGACCGAGCATCCGGAGGTCGACTTCGTGATGCTGCAGATCAACTACCTCGACTGGAACTCGCCCGCTATCCGCTCGAAAGAGCTCTACGAGACCGCGGTCCGGCACGGTAAGCCCATCGTGGTCATGGAGCCCTGCAAGGGCGGCACGCTCGCGAACCCGCCCGAAGAGGCCGTGAAGCTGATGAAGGACTATAACCCGGACGCCTCCATCGCGTCGTGGGCGTACCGGTTCGTCGCCTCGCTGCCCGGCGTGCGCGTGGTCTCGGTCGGCATGCCGCGCATGGAGTTCCTCGAGGATAACATGAAGACCTTCGACGACTTTAAGCCGCTGAACGACGAGGAGTACGCGATCATTGACCAGGTCGTGGAGATCATTAACGCAAAGACCGCCATCCCCTGCACGAACTGCAAGTACTGCGAGGAGGCGTGCCCGCTGGACATCCCTTCGGGCGACTACTTCATGCTGTATAACGACTATTACCGCATGACGCAGAGCTCGGATTACAATGACGTCTGCACCCCCGCGATCACCTACGGCTTCATGAAGGAGCGCCGGACGGGCGCGGACAAGTGCGTGGCCTGCGGCAAGTGCGAGAAGGTCTGCCCGCAGCACATCCCGATCATCGAGAACCTGCGCGAGAAGGTCGCGGGCGAGCTCTACTCGCATAACCCGGACTCGATGCTGGATAATAAGGTGGAAAACCTGGAGTAGAGCGAGCAGAACGGACGACGATCAGTCCGGACGAACGGCGAAACATTTCAGAAAAAGGAGGGGGCACAACGCCCCCTCCTCTTTTACTCCTCTACATACTCCAGCGTCTCCGGATCTACTCACACCGGTCGGAAGGCCTGCGCGACCTCCTTCAGGTAATCCGGGATTGCGATCCGCTGCGGGCAATGCTCCGTACACCTCCCGCACCGCAGACAGTCGGCCGGTCCCGCTCCCGCCTGCGTCTTCTGCCGGTAAACCGGCCGGATCTTCCAGCCGTCATCCGGGTTCCGGCTCAGCTCGTTATACAAGCGAAAATACTCCGGGATCGCGATTCCTTTCGGGCAATACGGCAGGCAGTACCCGCACCCCGTGCAGGGCACACGGGTCTGTGCACCGATGATCTCCGCGACCCGGCCGAGCATTTTGACCTCCTCCGATGTCAGCGGGTCGACCTCGCGCATGTTCTCCTCGACCTGCGCGAGCGAACTCATCCCGCTCAGGCAGATCTCCACGCCGGGCAATGACTGCACGAAGGAGAGCGCCCAGTCTGCGGGAGTCCGTCCCACGAGCCGGTTCGTCAAACACCCATCGCCGACGTCAGAACCTCTTCGCTCCGCCGCGCGCAGAAGCGCCTCGGCTTCCGGCGGCAAAGACGCCAGCTGACCGCCCTTTACCGGCTCCATGACATAGACACCCTTTCCATGCCTGACAGCGGTCTCATAGCACCTGCGCGACTCGATCCCGGCTGATTCCCAGTCCAGATAATTGATCTGCAGCTGCACGACGTCGATCTCCGGATGGTCGGTCAGGACACGGTCCAACAGATCTGCGCTGTCGTGATAGGAAAACCCGGTCTTCCGAACCAGGCCCTTCCGCTTCAGCTCCTCCAGAAACGAAAACTGCCCGGTCTGCTCCGCGATCCGGACATGGTCCGCATTCAGCCAGTGCAGCATGTAAACATCAAAATATGTGACACCGCAGCGCGCCAGCTCTTCCTTGAAATACCGCCTGCAGTCCTCCTGTGAGCGGCACAGATAACCCGGAAGTTTATCGCACAGTACAAAGGCCTCACGAGGCTTTCGCTCCGCGAGGCATCGTTTCACAGCCGTCTCGCTGTATCCGTCGAGATAGGTATAGCAGGTATCGAAATACCGGCCGCCCCGCTCCAGATACAAGTCGACCATCTGTTCGATGAGCTCCCAGTCATAACCGCCGGGGCCGCCGCGCTTCGTCGGCAGCCGCAGCAGTCCAAAACCGAGTTTCTTCATACACTTCTCACTTCAGATCCGATAAACGTAATCTGCCTTTCTCGGCGGAGCCTTCGGCGCCGGGGTCACGGCATAGCCCAGGATCAGGTGCCCGATGCCCTCGTAGTCACCCTCGATCCCCAGATCCTTCAGGATGGCCTTCCCCTCTTCGCTCTCGAACTCTTCCTTCGCGCGGTGGACCCAGCAACTGGCCACGCCCAGATCGGCCGCCGCGTTCATCAGGTTCCCCATGACCAGGCTGCCGTCATAAATGTAGGTCGGGACTTCTTTGTTCGCGAGCACGATCAGAAGCTCCGGCGCGCCGTAGAACGGATCGAACTCCACACCCATGATCCCTGCATTCATCTTCGAGAGCTTATCGCGCATCTCTTTGTCCGTCACCGCGATGATGATGGGCGACTGCTTGCCCATGCCGGTCGCGGCATAAGTGCCGGCCTCAATGATCGCATCCAGCTTCTCCTGCTCGATCAGTTCGGGCTTATACTTGCGACAGCTGCGCCGCGCCTTCAGGGTGGTCAATGTCTCAGCCATGATCAGTTCCTCCTTAAAAAATGAAAACCCTTATTACGCCTTGTTGAAATTTGTCTTCGCCTGCTTGCAGCGCGGGCAGGTCCAGTCGACGGGCAGATCCTCGAACGCCACGCCGTCGTGCTCTGCCGGGTCATAGATGTAGCCGCAGATCGAGCAGACATACTTTCCGGTCCCCGCCTGCGGGGAGAAATCGAAGTCGACCGGCTCGGTCGCGGGCGGATTATCCAGGTCAATGACACGCTTCGCCTCGAGGTTCTCCGGGCCGAGCGGGGTGTGCGTCGAAACGTAGACCGTCGGGTGGTTCCGGATGAACTCGCGCACACGGTCCATCGTCTCACGGGCCGCCGCGGGATCCTCGAAGACCACCGAGAGCTTGTTTGCGTAAAGCGCCTCGTCCGTGTACGTGATATCGCCGTGGATCATGTAGAACAGGCCGTCCAGCTCCGCGATCACGATGCTGTTTCCGTTCGTGTGGCCCTTGGCCTTGATGTAATAGATGCCGTCGCGGATCTTCTGGCAGGCCGGGAAGTTATAGTACGCGCCGTCCGTAAATGCCACGGGAACGATGTTCGGGATCCCCTGCAGCTCGTCGGCTGCGACTTCGTCCTCGTTCACGTAAATCTTCGCGTTCGGGAAGGAGCGCAGCTCACCCGAGTGGTCCACGTGCTTATGTGTCAGCAGGATCTTCGTGACCTGCTCCGGCTGATAGCCCAGCGCCGCGAACGCCTCCATGTAGCTGCTGATGTCCTTGCCGGTGTAGACCGGACTCGTCTCATCCGGCACTTCCTCGGGCGTTCCCGCCGGCAGGCCGGTGTCGACGAGGATGACCTCATCCCCGGTGTCGATCAGGTAGTTCGTGAGTCCGCCGCGGTAGCGGATGGTCGCATCAAATTTATCCGGGCCATCCTCGCCGCCGAACGCGAAGGGCTGCGCGGAGAAGCCGCCTTCTCGAAAACGGATCGCCTTAATGATCATGTTCTGTCCTCCTCATAAAAAATGCTGTACCGAGCCGCCGTTTTCACGCTGCCCGCAGTAAATTCTGTCTCTATTATGCGACGGGCGGGGCCGGTCTATCAACTCTTTGTCTGCAGACAGGGACCGGCTTCCGGCCGTCCGCTGCTCAGTTTTCCTCCGTCAGCCGGTCGATCTCCTGCTCCGCCCCGCGCAGAATCGCCTCCACATCCGCGCCCTCGATATCCAGGCCCGTCGCCCGGATCAGCGCAGTCTCAGGGATCCCGTAGTACCCTTTTGCCAGAGCACACACATATCCGTAATCGTACTCGTCCGTGAAAACCGGACCGCCGGCCGTCGAAACATACCAGAGCTTCCGCGCGCGGCAAAGCCCCTGCGGGATGCCCTCCGGGGTGTAACGGAAGGTGATGCCCGTGACATTGACCTGCTCCAGATACTGCTTCAGCGCCGCGGGAAACGACAGATCCCAGAACGGTGCCGCGATCACGACCGTGTCGGCTGCCGCATACTGCCGGGCGAGGTCGAACAGCGGGTCCGCGTAAGCGCCCTGCTCCAGCAGCCGGTCCCGCTTCGCCAGGAAGGCCGCATCCGCCGCAGGAAAAGGAAGGTCCGCGAGGCGCACCTCTTCCACGGTCTCTCCCGCGCAGAGCCGTGCCAGGAGCTTTCGGGCCAGCCGCTCCGTGCGGGATTTTTCACGCACACAGGCATTGATAAAAAGGATCATATTGCTCCTCCGACCGGGTTCGCCGGTTTCGCACCGCTTCAGGGCCCGGGCAATCCTATTACGGCAGATATTTCCCCGACGCCAGATACAGCTGGTACCACTCGTGGTGGGTCAACTCGATCCGGCGCGCCTCGCAGATCTCGCGCAGGTGGTCCGGGTTCATGGTCCCGACGATGGCCTGCATCCGCGCAGGGTGCCGCAGGATCCAGGCGATCGCGATCGCGGTCTTCGACGCGCCGTACTTCTCCGCAAGCTCCTGCAGCGCCGCGTTCAGCTCCGGAAAGCTCGGATCGTCGATGAAGCAGCCATGGAAGAACCCGTGCTGCAGCGGCGACCACGCCTGAATGGTGATATCATGCAGACGGCAATAATCCAGCAGCCCGTAATCACGGCTGATAGACCGCTCGGTCTGCAGGTTATTCACATACAGCGCCTGATCGATCAGCTGGGACTGCTCGAGCGAGAGCTGCAGCTGATTGAAGACCAGCGGCTGTTTCACAAACTTCTTCAGCAGCTCGATCTGCAGCGGCGGGACATTGCTCACACCGAAATGGCGCACCTTTCCGCTCGCCTCCAGAACGTCGAACGCCTCCGCGACCTGCTCCGGCTCGAAGATCAGATCCGGCCGGTGCAGCAGCAGGACATCCATATAATCCGTCCGCAGCCGCCGCAGGCTGTCGTCGACGCTTGCGAGGATATTCTCTTTCGTCCAGTCGAACTCCTGCCGTTCGAAGCACAGGCCGCACTTCGACTGCAGAATGAAGTCCCCGCGGTCAATGCCCGACTGCGCGAACGCATCGCCAAAGCGCGCCTCGGCCTCGCCGAACTCGTAGCACGTGGCATGGTCGAAGAAATTCGCGCCCAGCTCCATGGCCGTCTGAATGACGCGCTCCGCCTCATCGACGGACAATGCCGGCATCCGCATGCATCCCTGAATGATCGTCGAGACATTCTGCGGGCCGTTTACGACGTTCAGTGTTTTCATCTCCGTGTTCTCCTTCCTTTTTCACTCACCCAGATTTTCACTCGCCTGGATCATCACTCCCCCATCTCCGCACGGAGTTCGTCTTCGGTGTCCGCCATCGCCCGCAATGTCATCTCCAGCAGCCGGTCCAGCTCCCAGCCCAGCTGCTCCGCCCCGCGGGCGATCACCTCGCGGGAACAGCCGGCCGCAAAGCCCTTGCTTTTATACTTCTTCTTCAGTGACTTCAGCTCCATATCCTTGCAGCTCTTCGACGGCCGCATGAGTGCCACTGCCCCGATCAGTCCGGTGAGCTCGTCCGCCGCGAAGAGCACTTTCTCCATCTCCCGCTCCGGCACAACGTCGACCGTCACACCGGTCTCCGTCGTGATGCCATAGCCGTGCGAGCACACCGCGTGGATCACATCCTCGTCCACGCCGCCCTCACGCAGCAGCCGCGGGGCAACCAGACAATGCTCGTCCGGATACAGTTCGAAGTCGATGTCGTGCAGCAGTCCCACGATGCCCCAATACTCCGCCTCATCGGCGTACCCGAGTTCCTTCGCGTACCAGCGCATGACGGCCTCGACCGTCAGCGCGTGCTGAATGTGAAACGGGTCCTGGTTATACTTCTTTAAGAGCGTGAACGCTTCCTCACGGGTGATCATGGAAACTCCTTTCAGCGGCCCGCGGCCGCAGGACAAGGCACTGCAACATACCATATAGATTTGTTTTACCACAGAAAGCACCGAATTCACACACTGAGTTCTTTTAACTGTCTGATTGATTGGACAGATGCCGCGGAACGCGCATAAAATAAGTATATGAAAAACGATTTTCTGGAAATCCACATCACTCCTTCGGAGGACGGTCTCAGCGTCAAGCAGCTTCTTCGTCAGAAACTGCGCTTTTCCGCACACCAGGTCAGCCGGATCAAGTACCGGGACGAGGGCATCACCGTAAACGGTGCGCCGGTCTGGGTCAATGCCGTGCTGCGCGCCGGTGATGTGCTGCGCCTGAGGCTGGATGACGCGGAGGAGAATGATGCGGATCATGCCGCCGCTCCGTCGGCCCTCATCCCGTCCGTCCCCATCCTCTATGAAGACGACTTCCTCCTGATTGCGGACAAACCTGCCGGCATGGTCTCCCACCCCTCGCACGGCCATCACGGCGATTCCGCGCTGGATATTCTCTCCGCCTCCCGCGGCCGTCTATACCTGATCGGCCGTCTGGATAAGGACACCTCCGGCGTCCTGCTCTTCGCGAAGCATATGGAGACCGCCGCGCTGCTGTCGCGGTGGAAAAAGGCGGACCATGCCACGTCGGGCGCCGCACAACCCTTCATCCGAAAGGAGTACATTGCCCGGATCTGCGGCCGCATCGATCCGCCCGAAGGCACGATCGACACGCCCATCGGCATTGCACAGGAGTTTCCCCTGAAAATGCAGACGGACCCCCTGCGCGGAAAGCCTGCCGCGACACATTACCGGACCGTCCGCACCGGAACAGACAAAAACGGAGAGGATTATTCCATCCTCTCCGTTCAGATCGATCATGGCCGGACCCACCAGATCCGGGTCCATCTGAGTTCAGTCGGACACCCGCTCGCGGGCGATGCGCTCTACGGGCAGACACAGACCATGCCGGAAAGCGCAGACCGCGGAAGCCGTTTTCCGGGCGCGTGCCTGCATGCGGCATCGGTCACATTGACGCATCCCTATACCGGAAAAACGATCACGGTACGGGCGGCGGAGCCGGGGTGGTAAAATTTGTCAAAGCGGCCGGGGCGGATCGTCGTGCTCCTGCGCAACCCACCAGGATTGCTGACAATCAGGACAGTAGTACTCGATCATATGCTGGCTCCAGAAGAAGAACACCGGCTCTTCCTTTTCACGTCCGGTCCGGTAAGATCTTGTAATGTGTCCCGGACACTGAATCGCCCGATTGTAATTGTAAGAACCCGCCGTAAACGCCGTTCCCCCGGCGACATCCTCCAGCATATCCGGGCTAAGTTCCGCAGGCTCCCGGGAAATCTGTCTGGCTGCCGTCTCCAGCTCGTCCGCCGACAATTCAAAACCAAGTTCACCGGCCGCCTGCAGCGCGTCCTCCAGAGTCCCCTCCGAGATCCTGCCGCACAGCGCCTGATCCTTTAAAACGGTCTCCACGAACCGGCTGGCATTGTTTTTCTCACTCATATGGTCGTTCTCCTTTCGTTGATCTTATTCATCTCTCCCTACCGAAAACTTCCGAAGCGCATCCCGATATCCCATCTCCATGTTCGCGTCGATCTTCTTCCGGTCAAACGCCAGGATGCCGCCCAGATCCTCGGACGGGGTCAGGTACATGAAATTGGCCCGGCCCGCATATTCCGGGTGCTGCGGCTTCTGATGCAGATCCACCACGATCACTTCGGTCGCTCCCATCGAGAGCGCGAGCTTGATTGGCAGGTTATCATGGTACATCCCGTCAATGAAGTACTCGCCGTCGATCTGGTACATCGGCCACACCGGATAAACCGAGGACGATGCGATGATATAATCCTTCATCCGCCCCTGCGGGATCTCCGCCTTTGTGAGCGAATAGGCCTTCCGGTCCCGCGCGCGCACGGTCACCAGTCCGTAATCCACGTCCGAGGCGCGCACCGCATCCTCATCGATATGCTGTCTCACAAACTCCCGGAACGGGGCGTTGTCCACCGCGCCGTCGATCAGGCTCTTTCTGCGGGCCTGATCCGTCTGCAAAAACTCCTCGACCCAGGCGCGGAAGGGATGTTTTTCTTCGCGCGGATCCCGCAGCAGATCTCCCATGACCATGCTGCGCCAGACACGGTCCGCCAGCTCGAAATCGCCCATGGCCATCATGGCTCCGTTGATGGAGCCGATCGAGGTGCCGGTCACGATCTGGTAATCCACGGAGAGTTCTTTCAGAGCCCGCCAGACCCCGATCTCATAGGCGCCCTTGGTTCCGCC
>CAYLPO010000055.1:0-1804 GCA_964385575.1 uncultured Lachnospiraceae bacterium
ATGCCTGCGCCCAGACCTCGGTCCACTCGATGTCGAGGTGCTCGCCGTCATTGCTTAAGCCCTCGCGCATGTAACCTTCCTCGTCGACGAAGAGGTCATTCACGTCCACGTAATAGACATTGTCATAGCTTTCGGCCAGCTGGGCAATGCCGGCATTGATCGTGTCCAGGTTCTCCGGAGCGTAGTTCTCCCAGCGCTCCACCGCGCCGCGGCTTGCATGCATGACCGCGTGCAGAACGATGCGGGCATCCGGCTGCGCCGCGCGCACGAAATCCAGGACGACCTGATACTGCGACATCAGGCTCTCATAGGGATAGCCGGACTCATTATAACCGAGCTGGATATAGATCTGATCATACTGTCGTTCCGCGAGCGCGCTCTCGAGCGTGGCACCCTGGAAGTCGTCATTCGTCACGGTCTCTCCAAAGATATTAAATGTCGAAAAGCCGACGCCGCAGAAGTATCGCGCCGTGCCGAGTCTGCCCCACAGGGAGAGCTCCTCGGTACGGGAGTCGCCGATGAACAGGGTGTTGTCGAAATAGTGTTCGTCGACCGTGACCGGGGCGGCCGTTTCGGTCTGCGGCTGGGTCTCGGCCGGAGTCTGCGCCGCAGCGCTTTCGGTTTCGTTTGCGGTCTCGGATCCGCCTATGACTGTCCCGGACGATCCGCCGGGTCCGCCCGGCGCCATGTGCGCCCGCTGCGCCATGATCTGGCTGTGATCTTTCAGAACCATCATGGGCAGTGCGATCGTGGCAACCGAGTCATACTGAGGCATCCCCGCAAGCAGTGTCTGCCGCAGGATCAGCCCCGAGACCAGGAGCGCCAGCGCGAACAGCTCAGCGAGGATCATGAACTTAAAAGCGTAGAATTTATTCTGTTTCGGTTTTCTCTTTTCCGTCATGACGCCCCCTTAGAAGCTGAAGTACAGGAACGGCTCGGAAGCCGCCGTCGACATGAAGAAGATGCTGGCCACGAAGACCGCGGCCAGGATGACCCAGCCGACTGCCTTCTTCGACACTTTCCGGAAGAGCATCTGAGGCAGCGGGGTGGCAAAAACGATCGCGGGCGCCAGATACATCCAGCACTGGGAGAGCACGACCTTCCAGTCGCCGGCATCAAACGGCATGCTCGTCACGCCGAACAGACGCAGGAAATAATGTCCGGCTTCCGCCGGCCCCGTCGTGATGAAGAAGATCCAGGAGAGCATGATAATGACAGGGACGTAGATGTGCCCGATCACAGGCACGCGCTCGAGTGCCTTTCCCCAAATGAAATACTCGCCCATCAGGAGCACGAACATCGTCAGGCCCCAGCAGACGAAATTCCAGCCGGCGCCGTGCCAGATGCCCGTGAGCAGCCAGACCACCAGCGTGGCCAGAACCATGCGCGCCGCACCGTTACGGCTGCCGCCGAGCGGGATATAGATGTGGTTGCGGAACCAGGTTCCCAGCGTGATGTGCCATCTGCGCCAGAACTCACGGATGCTGCGCGAGCAGTAGGGGTGCCGGAAGTTCTCCGGCAGGCGGATGCCGAGCATCCCCGCGATACCGATGGCCATTCTCGAATAGCCGCAGAAATCGAAATACAGCTGAAGGCCGTAGCAGAGAATGCCCAGCCAGGCGAGCTGCACGGAGACGCCCTGAACGGTGCGCATGCGGATCTTTCCCATGACGCCGCCCAGGTGGTCTGCCAGGATCACTTTATAGGCCAGGCCGATGATGAATTCCTGCAGACTCTCATCGATCAGACCTTTCTTCAGCTTCGGCCGCCACATTTCCTTCAGGAGCGGCCACGGCTCCGCAAT
>CAYLPO010000055.1:1814-8867 GCA_964385575.1 uncultured Lachnospiraceae bacterium
GGACCGGAGAGCAGTTTCGGGAAGAACAGGATTCCGGAAGCCACGCTCAGCGCATCCACGCGGCCCTCGCGGTAGGCGAAGACCAGGAAGGCAATGGTCTGGAAGGTATAGAAGCTGAGGCCCAGCGGAAGAGACGGGGCGGTCGGCAGGACCAGCCCGGCCAGTTTGACATAGCCCAGCGGTGCCGCCACGATGACGATGAAGACAGCGAGCAGCCATTTACTGCGGAAACGGGGCTTCTTCAGCAGAACGCTTCCCAGGGTGCCGACCGCCGCCACGGCCAGAAGAAGCACCAGCTGCAGGGGGTGCCCCCAGACGCCGATGGCGTAGAAGACTACGCTCCCGATCAGAATCAGCCACTTCGCGCAGGTGTTGCGCAGCACGAGATAGAGTACATAGAAGATCGGGAAGAACAGGAATAAGAAATAAAAGTCATTAAATACCATGATCCGGATCCGCGCAGAGGCGGAGACCTTTCTATTGATAACTGGTGTTATTATACGACATATAGTAGGTAAATGCGAGAGTATACACAAAAAATCACTGCCAACCGGTTTAAGAGATCTGGTTAAGCGCGCTGATCAGAAAGAATGTTTTGAAAAAAAGCCTTTTTTGGGGCTTTTCTTCTTGTGCGAAATGTGTATAATCAAAAACGAACATAATACGAAATATGTTCAATAAATAACTGTTTAAGGAAAATGGCCGAGATGAAACAAAACATCGAGAAGAGTCTGGAAACTCGTGTCGTGTCATACTGGACCGGACGCGCGGAGAGTTTCGGAGAGATCCGGAGGCGGGAGCTGCATAACGAGATCGGCCGGCGCTGGGATGAGGCTTTAACGGAGGCCATGGGGACTCCGGGCTCCGGCAACCATGGGGACCTTTCGGATCTGACAGCGCTTGCGGGAAAGACGGTCCTCGATGTCGGTACCGGCACCGGCGGATTTGCGATCCTGCTGGCCCGGCACGGATGCAGGGTGACCGGCATTGACCTGACTCCGGCCATGATCGAGGAGGCGCGCCGTCAGGCGGCCGAAGAAGGCTTGGAGATCACCTTTGAGGTCATGGACGCGCAGGCCCCGGATTTTCCGGCGGAGAGTTTCGACTATGTGGTGACCCGGAACCTGACCTGGACGCTGCCGGATGTCGAAAAGGCTTATCTGTCCTGGCATCGGGTGTTGAAGAGCGGAGGCCGTCTGATCAATTTTGACGCGAACTACGCAGCGCCGCTGCGGGCGGAAGAAGCGCATCCGGAGGAAGAGTATGCAGAATATGCGGCGGAGGGTGCCGCTGTAAATGCCGCCTACGGTCATGACGGCGTGACCGAGTCGCAGCGGATCGAGAACCGCGACATCACGCTTTCGATGCGCATCGGGCGGGAGAACCGCCCGCGTTGGGATCTGATGACGCTGGAACGCATGGGATATCGCGAATGCAGTGCGGATCTGTCCGCCGGCCCGCGTATCCTGGGAGAAAAAAGTGATCCGAATGCCCCCATTTTTCTGATCACTGCCATGAAATGATGCAACAAAAGGACAAAGGAGGACAGAAATGAAAAAGTATCGGTTTCTGAGACTGGCTGCACTGCTTCTGGCAGCGATCATGGCGCTTTCCCTGGCGGCCTGCGGAAACAGCGGGTCTGACGGAGCTTCAGGCAATGCTGAGACCGGCGGCGTTGACATCGCGGAGGACGGCGCATCCGGCTCCGGGGAGAACGTGATCCGCCTGGCAGAGAGCTTCGCATATCCCAGTCTGGACGTACATAAAGATTACTACGGCTGGTATACCTCCATTTACGGTATGAGTGAAACGCTGTTCCGCATGGATGATAATTCCGCCGCGCAGCCTCTTCTGGCTGAAGATGCCGTTGTCGACGGGAACGTTTGGACCATCACGCTGAGGGACGGCATCGCGTTCTCAAACGGCGAGGCGGTCACCGCGGACATGGTCGTGCGGAATCTGCAGCGCGCGGCTGCGGAGAATGAGCGTTTTGCGTTTCTGAACGATTTTGAGATCGCGGCTGCGGATGACGTGACGATCACCATCACGACACCGGAGGTGTATCCGACCCTCCTGAATGATCTGGCGAGCCCTGAGCTTGGCATCATGGATCTGGACAATACCGAAGATTTTGACCATGCTCCTGTCTGCACCGGCCCCTTCGTGGTCGACACGTTCGTACCGGAAGGTGATGTGACGCTGGTCCGTAATGAGAATTATTGGGGCGGCGACGTGAACCTCGAAGGGGCGGTGTTTTATTACATGCCCGAGGATGATCCGAAATTAATGGCCATGCAGGGAGGCGAGATCGACGGTTACACGAGCGTGACCGCGACCGCGCTGGAGATCTTCGAGGCGGAGCCCGACCGCTACGAGGTCACCTCGATCCCCGCGACCAGACTGCAGTTCTACGGCCTGAACGGAAACCGTTTGAGCGAGTCGTGCGCGAGGCCATCAACCTGATCGTGAATAAGGAAGCGATCGCAGAGTACCTGAACGGCACGACTTCTGCAGCCGTGGGCCCGTTCTCGACGGCTGCCGCATACGGAAATGTCACGGTACCGGCTGTCGATGTGGCTGCCGCACAGGAGCTGCTGGAGGCGGAAGGCTACACGCAGAATGCAGACGGCATCTATGAGAAGGACGGTCACCCGCTGCAGCTGAATATCTGCTATTATGCGGCGCGTTCGCTGGATACCCTGGCGGTCCTGATGCAGGAGCAGCTGCGGGCTGCCGGCATCGACTCGGTTCTGACGGTGGAAGAGGATCCGGACGGCACGTATCTGACGACGGGCGATTTCGACATTGCCCTGTACTGCATGATCGCGGACAAGGCAGGCGATCCGTACTACTGCATCGACGCGCTGTTCCGCCAGGACAGCCGCTGGGCGCCGCTGACCGGCTTCCATGACGACGAGGTTGAGGCGCTGATCGACGAGCTGCGGTTTGAGACCGATACCGCCCGCCGCGCGGAGCTGGCGAATCAGATCGTACAGATGGTGATCGACGCGAACTACTTCGGGTTCGTGGGCCTGTTCAATAAGACCACGGTCATGAGCCCCGGTGTGAGCGGGATCGCAGAGAACTGCCCGTTCGATTTCTACGGGATCGACGCAAATACCACACTCGGATAAGTTGTACTCCTTTTTGAGATATCCGGCCGGCACATTTTTGCCGGCCGGGTGTTTCGCGTTTTTGCAGGTCAGACTATGTCGAAATATATTATTTCCAGACTGCTTCAACTGATTCCCGTGATCCTCGGACTGACCATCATCGTATACGGGCTGATGTATCTGGCGCCCGGCGACCCTGCCGCAAAGCGTCTGCAGGCGCAGGGCGTGACGGTCGATGAGGAAGTCCTTGAGGCTGCCCGCGAGGAGATGGGCCTGAACCGGCCGTTTATTGTACAGTACGGCAGCTGGGTCGGAAATGCGCTGCACGGAGATCTCGGCGATTCGTTCCGGGATGACATGCCGGTCTCGGGAAAGATCGCGGTCGCCATGAAGAATACGGTCGTGCTTGCGGTCTCGAGCCTCGTGGTCGCGCTCGCCGTCTCGGTTCCGCTCGGGATCTGGACCGCGGTCCATGAGAACGGCCCGGGCGATGTCATACTGCGGATCTTCAGCTTTATCGGAAACTCACTCCCGAACTTTCTGATCTCGGTCCTTTTAATGTATGTGTTCTGCCTGCGGCTGCGGCTTTTGCCTGTCATTGCCCGGGGAACACTTACTGGTCTGCTTTTGCCAACGCTGGCGCTCGCCATCCCCATCATGAGCCGCCTGACCAGACAAATCCGTGCGCAGGTGCTTGAGGAATTAAGCAAACCCTACGTGGCGGGTCTGCTTGCGCGCGGCGCGAAAGACCGGACAGTCCTGTACCGGAACGTGCTGCGCGGAGCCATGAGCCCCATCATCACGATCGTCGGTCTCTCGGTCGGCACGCTGCTCGGCGGCAGTGTAGTCATCGAGACCATCTTTTCCTGGCCGGGCATCGGCAAACTCGCCATGGATTCCATTCTGGCGCGTGACTATCCGGTGATTCAGGCCTTTGTGCTCGTGATCGCGGTCATCTATGTCCTGATCAATCTGTTCACGGATCTGAGCTACCATGCTCTGGATCCGAGGTTGGCGGAGAAGTGAGACGGCCATGAGAAGACGAAAGAAAAAAATCAACCGTGCTGCGGTGAGACGGCGGGTGATCGTGTTCGGAGTCCTGGCGCTGATCATTCTGGCTTTTGCCGTTCTGGCGCCGCTTCTGGCACCGAATGACCCGCTGGCCACGAACGCGGCCGCCATGAAAGCTGCCCCCTGCGCCCAATATCCGTTCGGAACGGACGCCTTGGGGCGCTGTGTGCTGTCGCGCGTTTTGTACGGGGCGCGGATGTCCGTATTCGCTTCGCTGATCCTTGTGGCGGTCTCGTTCGTTGTCGGAACTGCAGTGGGAATTCTCTGCGGGTATGTCGGGGGCATATTGGATGAGATCATCATGCGGATCGCGGATGTGTTTCTGGCGTTTCCGCAGATGGTTCTGGCGATCGCCGTGGCAGGCATTCTGGGCGGGAGTTTGCTCAATGCCATGCTCGCGTTAGGCATCACCGGCTGGACCCTCTATGCCAGATTGGCCCGAGGGGCAGTGATGTCCCTGAAAGAAGAGCCGTTTATCGCAGCGGCCAGATTGCAGGGCCACAGCAGCATCGGCGTGATGGTCAAACACCTGCTTCCGAACGTGGCAGGCCCTCTGCTGGTCAATGCCACGACGCAGATCGGTACGAACATGATCGGCATTGCGGGCTTAAGTTTCTTAGGGATCGGCGTGACACCGCCCACGCCGGAGTGGGGTTCCATGATCAGCGAAGCCAGAGCTTACATGCAGCTGGCACCCTGGGCGGTGTTTGCGCCGGCGGCGGCTGTCGTGATCACGGTCATGGTCTATAACCTGTTCGGCGATGCCGTGCGGGATCTTCTGGATGTACAGTCACAGACGGCGTCGGCTGTCGGAGAGACTGTGGGCGAGGCTGTACAGCGAGGGGTATCGGAAGTGTCCGAGGCAGAGACGATCACTGAGACGGAGGTGTCTGCGCCGGGCAATGAAGCGGCCGATCATACGATCCTGCAGGTCACGGATCTCACGATCCGCTACGGTGCGGACGCTTTCACGCGGCCGGCGGCGGAAGGCCTGACGTTTTCGCTGAAGCGAGGGGAAGTCCTGGCGGTTCTCGGCGAGAGCGGAAGCGGCAAATCCTCACTCTTAAAAGCGATCCTGGATCCGGAGCTGTTCGATGTGAAGACATCAGGCAGCATCCGTTTGGACGGAGAGGAGCTCACAGATCTTCCGGAGACCGCCCACCGGCAGTATCTGGGGCGTAAGCTCACGATGATCTTTCAGGATCCCGGTGCGGCGTTTATGCCGGTCCGAAGTTATCGGAAGCAGCTGAGAGAGATGCTGCGTGACGTGGGGCTGTATGACGCGGCATCGTTCGAGAGTCGGGTTACGGAGACGTTTGCGCGGCTCGGACTGCCGGACGGCGCGCGGATCCTGGCGAGCAGTCCCTGCGAGATGAGCGGCGGTATGAATCAGCGGATCGCGATCGCCGCGGCCATGCTGCTGGAACCGGAGCTTCTGCTGTTGGATGAGCCCACGAGCGCGCTGGATGTCACCACGCAGAAGGCGGTTCTGGAGGAACTGGAACAGCTTCGGAACCTGACCGGAACCGCGATGATCCTGGTGACGCACCATCCGGGTGTGGCCATGAGGCTGGCGGACCGGACTGCGGTCATGTACCGCGGACGGATCGTGGAATACGGTGAGACGGAGGAGGTGCTCCGGGCACCGAAAGACCCCTATACGCAGCAGCTGGTGCGGGCAATCCCGTCATTGGAAACGGCGGCCATGGAAAGGCAGGTGCGGTGATGACGGAATATCTGGAAGTCAGAAACTTTTCGAAACGATACCGGAAAGGGCTCCGCACGGTCAATGCTGTGCGCGGAGTCGGTTTTCAGGTCACCCGCGGTGAAATCTTAGGGATCGTGGGAGAGAGCGGCAGCGGGAAATCGACACTGCTTCGAAGCATCGCCTGTCTGGAGAATCCGACAGAAGGCCAGATCCTGCTGGACGGCCGGGACATCTCGAAAGCACGCTCGGGAGATGTATGCCGTGAGCTGCAGATGGTCTTTCAGGATCCGGTTCAGTCGTTTGATCCCAGGATGAAGATGGGAGACTCGGTACGGGAGTCCCTGCGTCTTCTCACAGGGCTGCAGGGTGAGAAGGCGGATGCGCGCCTGCGGGAGCTTTGTGATCTGACCGGATTGTCTCCGGAGCTTGCCGATCGCTATCCGGGCGGGATCAGCGGCGGGCAGTGTCAGCGGTTTGCGATCGCGCGCGCGTTGGCCGCGGAACCGAAGCTGCTGCTTTGCGACGAGATCACCAGCGCATTGGACGTGGTGGTACAGGCGCAGATCATCGCGCTGCTTTCGGACCTGCGGAAACGTCTGGGATTAACCATCGTGTTTGTGTCCCATGACATTGCCCTGGTGGGCGGATTCTGCGACCGCGTTCTGGTCATGAAGGACGGAGAGGCCGTCGAGCAGGGACCTGCGCGGGAAGTGATCCGCCATCCTGCAGAGGCTTATACACGACAGCTGCTCGATTCGGTGCTGGGGTGCTGATCTTTTTGTGTGCCTTTTTCCGATCGCTCAACTCGTGTTATAATAAACGACATGAGAACCATCGACTTTTTTGACAAACAGTTCCCCGTCAGAACGGTATTTTCCGAATTAGAGGATCATCGGCGTTGTGAAGGCTGGCAGGAGGATAATGCCCGGATCCCGTTTCTGGAAGGCTTCTTAGGCACTCCGCTTCGCGGCGTGATCAGTCCGCGCGAAACGCATTCCGGAAACGTCCGGCTGGTCACTTGTGAACACCCGGAAGGGATCAACGTCTACACGGATGAACGCTTCAGTATAAAGGGAGCAGGAGGATATGACAGCATCGTCACGGATGCATATTGGAAATACTTCAAAGTTTCAGACGCTAGAATTTATGGAAGATGCTATA
>CAYLPO010000056.1:0-6532 GCA_964385575.1 uncultured Lachnospiraceae bacterium
AAAGAGAATATGCTGGGAGCAATGCGGTGCATTTTTTGGGGCGAGTGGTTAATGACGACGACCTGAATAAGAAGTTCATTGCCGAGGCGACCGCGGCCGGTTTCGTGAACCTGAAGGGTCACCGCACCGTGGGCGGCATGCGCGCCAGCATCTATAACGCGATGCCGATCAAGGGTGTCGAGGAGCTTGTCGGGTTCATGGGCGAGTTCGAGAAGAAGAACCGGAAGTAAAGGAGCAGAAATGAAAGTACATTGCCTGAATGCCATTTCCCCGAAGGGCACGTCCCTGATGGAGGGTTATGAGTTTACCGATGACCTGAAAGCCGCGGATGCGGTCCTGGTCCGCAGCGCAAAGATGCATGACATGGAGGTCGGCGAGGGCCTGCTGTCCGTGGCGCGCGCGGGTGCCGGGGTCAATAACATCCCGCTGGACGAGTACGCGGACCGCGGCATCGTGGTGTTTAACACCCCGGGCGCGAACGCGAATGCCGTGAAGGAGCTGGTCATTTCCGCCCTGCTGCTGGGAAGCCGTGACATCCACGGCGGCATGAAGTGGGTCGAGGAAAACGCGGACGATGCGGATATCGCGAAGACCACCGAGAAGGCGAAGAAGGCGTTCGCGGGCCGTGAGATCGCCGGGAAGACTCTGGGAGTCGTGGGCCTGGGCGCCATCGGCGCCATGGTCGCGGAGGCGGCTCTGGCTCTGGGCATGAACGTGATCGGCTATGACCCGTTCCTGACCGTAAACAGCGCGTGGCGGATCCCTTCGGCGGTCGTGAAGTCGACGGACCTGAAGAAGATGGCTGCGCAGTGTGACTACCTGACCATTCATGTGCCCGCAACTGCGGACACGAAGGGCATGATCAGTGCGGAAGTCTTAAGTGTGATGAAGCCGGATTCGGTCCTGCTGAACTTTTCCAGAGATGCGCTGGTGGATGAACAGGCGCTGGCGGAAGCACTCGAGGCGGGGCGGATCGGCCGGTATCTGACCGACTTTCCGAACCCCGTTTCCGTGAAGATGAAGAACGCCTGCGTGACCCCGCATCTGGGAGCTTCCACCGAGGAAGCCGAGGATAACTGCGCGGTGAAAGCAGCGGTCCAGACCATGGATTACCTGGAAAACGGAAACATCGTGAATTCCGTGAACTTCCCGCCAGTCAGCCTGGGCGTGAAGTCCGGCCCCCGCGTGCTGGTGCTCTCCGGTGCAGATGACGCGCTGACGGGAGAGATCACCGCGGCGCTCGCGGGCTGCGGGATCAGCGAGATGGCGCGCCAGACCAGAGGCGGCCGCGCGGCCATGCTGGTCGGTCTGAACACCGCGCCGGAGCAGGCTGTGGCGGATCAGATCGCGGCCATGGAAGGCGTCTGCCGGGTGCGGGTACTGTAAGGTACCGGTTCTGCGGTTGTTCGGTAAGACCAGGATGGTAAGATAGAGAAACTGATGTCCCAGAAAAAATGGATCGTTGAAACCAAAAGAGCGGATTTCCGCGCGATCGGGGAGACCTTCGGGATCGATCCCCTGATCGCGCGCCTGATCCGAAACCGAGGACCCGTGACCGAAGAAGAGGTGCGGGTCTATCTTTATGGTGGGAAAAATGACCTGCACAACGGCATGCTGCTCGCGGATATGGAAGAGGCGTGCCGAGCGATCGAGGAACACATGGCCCGCAGGGACCGGATCCGTATCGTGGGCGACTATGACGTCGACGGGGTGAGTGCCACCTACATTCTGTTGAAGGGCCTGGGCCGGATCGGAGCGGACTGTGACTGGGATATTCCCGAGCGGGTCCGCGACGGCTACGGGATCAATGAACGGATCATTGACCGCGCGGCGGAAGACGGAGTCGGTCTCGTCGTGACCTGCGACAACGGCATCAGCGCTAAAGACACGCTGGCGCACGCGGCGGAACTGGGCATGGAGGTCGTGGTCACGGATCATCATGAGATCCCGCAGGAGGAGGGACATGACGTGCTGCCCGAGGTGCGCGCGGTCGTAAATCCCCACAGGGCGGACAGCATCTATCCGTTCCGCGGCCTGTGCGGCGCGGCAGTCGCATATAAGCTGGTCGAGGCACTTTACCGGCGGGCGGGGATCGCTTCGGAGGAACTGGATCCGCTGCTGGAATTCGCCGCTCTGGCCACGGTCGCGGATGTGATGGATCTGGAGGGCGAGAATCGAATCATCGTGCGGGAAGGCCTGAAGCTCATGAAGCATTCCGCAAATCCGGGCCTGTCCTGCCTGATGGATGAGAACGGTGTAGACCGGGAACATATCACGGCGTTTACGCTGGGCTTTGTGATCGGTCCGTGCATCAATGCCGCCGGCCGTCTGGAGACCGCGGCACGCGCCATGGAGCTTCTGCTGGCTGAGGACCGGCAATCGGCTGTGGATCCGGCTGTGCATCTGCGCGAGCTGAATGAGGCGCGCAAGTCCATGACCTCGGACGGTGTGGCTGCCGCAATCGAAGCGATCGAGTGCGGCCTTCTCGGTGAGAACGGCGCATTGATCGACGGGGGGCCTTCATCGGCCGACCGCGTTCTGGTCGTCTGCCTGCCGGAGTGCCATGAGAGCCTGGCCGGCATCGTCGCCGGAAAGATCAAGGAGCGCTATTACCGGCCGGCGTTCGTGCTGACGCGGGGAGAGACCGCGGACGGGCAGCCCTGCCTGAAGGGGTCGGGCCGGTCCATCGAAGCCTATTCCATGTATGAAAAGCTCTGTGAGGTCCGGGATCTGCTGCTGAAGTTCGGAGGACACCCTATGGCGGCAGGCCTGTCTCTGCCCGAGGCGGAGCTGCCGGAGTTTCGCAGGCGCCTGAATGAGACCTGCGGTCTGAACGACGAGGATCTGACGGAGACCGTGCGGGTGGATCTGGCGGTCCCGCCCGCGTATCTGACCGCGGAGCTGGTGGAGCAGATCTCGCTGCTGGAGCCGTTCGGGAACGGAAATGCCGAACCGCTTTTTGCGGAGGCACACCTGCGCATCTGCTCGCTTTCGGTCGTAGGAAAACATGCCAATGTCGTGAAAATGAAAGTGAAGGATGACCGCGGAAACATTTTCGATGCTGTGCGGTTCCGGGATGCCGACGCGTTTCTGGCGTTCCTGCGCGAAACCTGGGGCGACGATGAGGTGCTGAAGGCCATGCGCGGGGCACAGAACCGGATCGACATTGCGTTTGCGTACCGCCCGCAGATCAATGCGTGGCGCGGGCGCAGAAACGTGGAACTGGTGGTGGAGGACTACTGCAGGATCGCGCGGTGATCCCGGGAGAACTTTCATATTGGAAAAATCCCTCCGAACGCCTATAATGTCAGCGTGGCGGCATGCGCGTCTGTACGTATGCGGCAAAGCCGAAAGAGCAAAAATCCCAAACATCTCGAAAGATCAAGAGAGGAATCACTTATGAAGAAATTAGAAGATTACGTCATTACCATCCCGGATTTTCCGATTCCCGGCGTCATGTTCCGCGATATCACCGGAATTCTGAATCACGCCGACGGCATCCAGATGGCGATCGATCAGATCTGCGAACAGCTGGCAGACATCGATTTTGACCTGGTCATGGGACCGGAATCCCGCGGGTTTATTTTCGGTATGCCCGTGGCATATAAGTTGAATAAGCCTTTTGTTCCGGTCCGCAAACCCGGAAAGCTTCCGCGCGAGGTCGTTTCCCGCGAGTACGCGCTGGAGTACGGAACTGCGACCATTGAGATCCATAAGGATTCCATCAAGCCCGGACAGAAGGTCGTCATTATCGATGACCTGGCCGCGACCGGCGGCACACTGAAGGCCGCATGTGAGCTGGCAGAGATGCTCGGCGGTGAAGTCGTGCGTATCGTGACGGTCATGGAGCTGGCAGGCCTTGAGGCGAGAAAGACCGTTGCGGGATACGATCTTCGCAGCCTGATCTGCTACGAAGGAAAGTAAGTACGCCGGAAAGCGTGCGGCAGACGAGGTTCGAAGCGACGCCTGCGAAGACATTCAAGAGAGATCATCCGGGCCGCTCCGCTTTCGGGGCGGTCCGTTCAGTAAATGGGGGCAATGCCGGCCTGCGCAGGGAAGACTTTGACCGGAGGACATGGAATTGGAACGCATCACGAGCGCGCAGAATGCAAAAGTAAAACGAGTGAAGGAGCTGCTCGCACAGGCGAAAGCCCGCAGGAAAGCGGGCGAGTTCATTTGTGAGGGTGAACGGCTCTGCGCAGAGGTTCCGCCGGAGTTGATCCGCGAGGTGTGGATGTCGCAGAGCTTTTCGGCACAGCAAGACCTGTCGGGCATTATCCCGGGAGCCGATGAGAGAACGTCCCCGGACCTGGCGGAGGCCCCGAAACGTTTCGTGGTCCCGGACAGCCTCTTTCGGTCCATGGGCGATACCGCGACCCCGCAGGGGATCCTGACGGTCTGCCGGATGCCGGAACAGGCGGCTCTTCCGGGGCTCCGGGAGCCCTCTTCGTCCCCGGAGACGGACGAACCTGCGGGCTCGGCAGCTCCGGACGAGAAGATCCTGATGCTGGAAGGACTGCAGGATCCCGGAAACCTCGGAACCATCTTCCGAACAGCGGAGGCGGCCGGCATCTCACGGATCATTTTGGACCGGAACTGTGTCGATGTCTTCAGTCCGAAGGTCGTGCGCGCAACCATGGGATCGGTCTTCCGCGTACCGTTTGCGGTCTGCGAGGATCTGCCGGCATTGGCCGGACGGCTTTCGGCGCTGGGCTGGAAGACGTTTGCGGCATGCCTGGGCGCGGATACGGATTACCGCGAGGCGGATTACAGCGGAGCCTGTGCGGTCCTGATCGGTAACGAAGGAAACGGTCTTACGGATGCGGCCGTCGCGGCTGCAACGGGGCGTGTGATCATTCCCATGCGGGGACAGATCGAATCGCTGAATGCAGCTGTCGCGGCAGCATTGCTGATGTACGAAGCTACGAGAATGTGAAACGAGCCGTATGATCCGTTCAGAAGGAGATCATGAAGCGGGGCGTCATGGCCCGCGTGAACAGGAGGAGTATCATGGCGAAATACAAATGCAGCGTCTGCGGTTTCATCTATGACGAGGAGGCGGAGGGAAAGCCCTTTGCGGAACTAACGGAGTGTCCGGTCTGCAAACAGCCGGCATCGGTATTTGAGAAGATCGGAGAGACCGCGCAGGACAACATTTCCGGAAACGGATCGGACTACCGCTATATGCGCGAGATCCAGGAGATGGCGAAGACCGGGAGATCCATCATTGAGGCTATGGGCACGAAAATGCCCATGCCGGACTGGGACGACATCCTGATCCTGGGCGCACAGCTGAACCCGCCGCCGCTGGATGAGCATGCAGAGGTGAACCTCCGTACGGTGATCGGCAAACATGCGAAGAAGCCCATGGTCCTGGAGGGCCCGGTCTATGTTTCGCATATGTCCTTCGGCGCGCTGTCGAAGGAAGCGAAAGTGACGCTGGCCCAAGGGTCCGCCATGGCGAAGACCGCCATGTGCTCCGGCGAAGGCGGCATCCTGCCGGAAGAGCGGGCAGCCGCATATAAATACATCTATGAGTACGTTCCGAACCTCTACAGCCTGACGCCGGAGAACCTGCAGAACGCGGATGCCATTGAGATCAAGATCGGCCAGGGCACGAAGCCCGGCATGGGCGGTCATCTGCCGGCGGAAAAAGTTACGCCGGAGATCGCAAAGATCCGGAATAAACCCCTGGGCAAGGATGTCATCAGCCCCTCGAAGTTCGAGTTTTTGAACACGAAAGAGGATCTGAAAGAGCTGGTGGACGGCCTGCGCGAGGGTTCCGGCGGACGGCCTGTCGGCATTAAGATCGCAGCGGGACGGATCGAGAAGGATCTGGAGTATTGTGTGTTTGCGGAACCGGATTTCATTACCATCGACGGGCGCGGCGGAGCCACGGGCGCCAGTCCCAGGCTGGTCCGCGACGCGACCAGTGTCCCTACGGTCTATGCCCTGGCCCGTGCGAAAAAGTATCTGGACAGCGTGGACAGCGACATTGATCTGGTGATCACGGGCGGCCTGCGGGTGTCCTCGGACTTTGCGAAAGCGATCGCCATGGGTGCCACTGCGGTGGCCGTGGCCAGCGCGGCCATGGTCGCAATGGCCTGTCAGCAGTATCGGATCTGCGGAAGCGGACGATGCCCCGTCGGCGTGGCCACACAGGATCCGGAGCTTCGGAAGAACCTGGACTGCAGCGCCGGCGCGCAGAGGGTCGCCAATTACTTCAACTGCTCCTTTGAGGAGCTGAAGACGTTCGCGCGGATCACCGGACACGCGGACATTCATGACCTGAGTGTGGAAGACCTGGTGACGATCAGCGACGAGATCGCAAACCATACGGATATCGCGCACGCGTAATCATTTTCGGACTGTTTTTCGGCCTGAAATGTATCGGAAATGAATAAATTTTTATAAAGTTGTGCCCCGCATTGCGGGGCACATACTATATCTATTGGGTTTTCCTTCATTTACCGCAGCATCTTTAACGTTATAAATAACGTCATATGTTCCTGCAATAGAATTATTTAATTTA
>CAYLPO010000056.1:6542-8764 GCA_964385575.1 uncultured Lachnospiraceae bacterium
ATCCTATTGACATTCTTTTATTACGCCCGTTATAATAACTCCGCAACATTTTCTTAACATTTTCGGACATGACGCTGCAAAGTCCGAAGCTTTTCAGGAAAAGGAGGCACGGCCTTTTTTAAGGCCGCATGCCGGAACCTTGCGGATCCGGCCAGTATATGAAGAGAAGAGATCGTATCATTTACAGAACCGAGAAAGATCACAGCCGCGAGCTGAAACTGGCGGTCTGTGCTCTTATTGCCGTGGTGGTCGTTTTGACGATGGTGCTTGTATTGCCGCGGCTGAACGGTACACAGCCGGCGGGATTCTCTTTTGCCGCAGAAGAGACGGAGACGGAAGAGACGGCTGCGCCGGTATCGGCGGAAGACGCAAATACTTTGACCGAAACTGCGGAAGTTCCCGCGGTCAATACCGAGACCGACGGCACTCCTGCAGGACTGCGTGCCTTGCTTGCGACGCAGGGATCCTCCCTGGTCCGCAGCGGTTTGTCCTCACATTATGAACCCGTGAACGCGGAGTTTGCGAATGTCCTGATCGCGAACGTTGAAAACTTCCTGAACGTGCGCGCTTCCGCGGATGAAGAGGCTGAGATCGTCGGATACCTGTACCGCGGTGACAGCGGGGAGATTCAGGAACGCAGCGGGAACTGGTATCATATCATCTCGGGCAATGTCGACGGATGGGTCGTTGGTGATTACGCAGCCGTGGGAAATGACGCTGCGGAGCTGGCTTCCGAGATCTGCGACGTCCGCGCGGTCATCCAGACGGATGGACTGAACGTTCGCGAGGAGGCCGCGAGCGACGCGGAGGTGCTCTGCACCGTGAGTACCGGAGAGCGTTATATCGTTTTGGACCGGACGGACGACGGCTGGGTGAAGATTGAATATGCCGATGACGGATTGACCGGCTATGTCAGTGCGGATTACGTTGAGCTCAGCCTGGATCTGGGAACGGCATTGACTGTCGAGGAAGCGGAGGCTCTGGCGGAAGCCGAGCGTGAAGCCGCCCGCCGGGCAGAAGAAGAGGCAGCGGCGCAGGCCGCGGCCGAACAGGCACAGGCAGCGGCACAGGCAGCACCTGCCCAGGCCACACCCCAGGCGACGACCGTGGCGGCCACGCCGGCGAACTATGATGAGACCTATCTTCTCGCGTGCATTTGCCGCGTGGAGGCGGTCAATTACGAGGGCATGATCGCGGTGGCTAACTGCGTTATCAACCGCGTGAACCACCCGAGCTATCCGAATACGATCACGGACGTGATCTATCAGCCCGGCCAGTTCGCGACCGGAAGCCGTTTCCAGAGCTATCTGGCAAACGGACCCGGAAGCACCGCCATCGATGCCGCGAACGCGGCGCTGTCTGGCCAGAACCTGATCGGCGGGCTGCTGAACTTCGGCGCCACATGGGCAGGTCACACCGGACTGGTGATCGGGGACAACGCGTTTTATTAAACTTGTCATCTGTGATAAAATAGCGGCATGAAAGCAAAGGTGTCCGCATATATCAGGGAACATGACCTTCTGCAGGCAGACGGAAAGGTCCTGGTCGGTATCTCCGGCGGGGCTGACTCCATGTGCCTGCTTTTGTTGTTGAAAGAACTCGGCGCGGATCTCTTTGCGGTCCATGTGAACCACGGCATCCGGGGTGCTGCGGCAGAAGCGGACGAGGCGTTCGTGCGCGCGGCATGTGCGCGGCTACAGGTCCCGTTGACCGTGGCGGCTGCAGATGTCCCGGCTCTGTCCCGGGAGCGCGGCACGACACTGGAGGAGACCGGCCGCGATGTGCGTCTCTCGGTATTTCGCGCGGAGGCAGCCCGGATTGGCTGTCAGGCAGTCGCGGTCGCTCATCACCGGGATGATCAGGCGGAAACGGTGCTTTTAAATATGCTTCGGGGCTGCGGCCCGGAAGGGCTGACCGGTCTGCGCGCGTCGCGCCCGCTGTCGGCGGAGGACCCGGAAGGCCCCAGACTGATCCGTCCGCTGCTTTGCGTGTCGAAACAGGAGATCCTGGACTGGATGCGCTCCCGCGGGGAGACCTGGTGTGAAGATGACACAAACACGGAAACCGATGCGGACCGGAACCGGGTCCGGCTGGAGGTCCTGCCATTATTGGAGCGGATCCGTCCCGGCGCCGGCGGCAGGCTGGCAGGTCTGGCGGAACGCACAGATGCATTGACCGGCCTGGCGGAGCGCATGGCGGAAACCGTGTATGAGCGGGCAATG
>CAYLPO010000057.1:0-8752 GCA_964385575.1 uncultured Lachnospiraceae bacterium
AGAACTGCGGCGCACGGCGTGCAGCCTTGAGGCCGTACTTCTTACGCTCTTTCATTCTCGGGTCGCGGGTCAGGTATCCGGCCTTCTTCAGGATCGGACGATAGTCCTCGCCCGCCTCCAGAAGGGCTCTGGAGATACCGTGGCGGATCGCGCCGGCCTGGCCGGTGAAACCGCCGCCCTGGACGTTCACCTGAACGTCGAACTTATCCGTGGTCTCGGTCGCCACGAGCGGCTGACGCACGATCAGCTTCAGGGTCTCGAGATCGAAATAATCATCAATATCACGCTTGTTGATCGTGATCTTGCCGGTGCCGGGCGTCAGGTAAACGCGCGCCACAGACGTTTTTCTTCTACCGGTTCCGTAGTACTTGGTCTTCGTAGCCACTGTCTACCCCTCCTTTAAAAAGTAAGCTCTGCCGGCTTCTGCGCGGCGTGCGGATGCTCCGGTCCAGCGTAAACGAACATCTTCTTGATCATCTCGCGGCCCAGCGGTCCCTTCGGCAGCATGCCCTTCACGGCATACTCGACAGCCGCGGTGGGCTTACGGATCATGAGATCCTTCAGGGTGATGGACTTCATACCGCCGACATAGTCGGAGTGATGATAGTAGACCTTCTGCAGCAGCTTCTTACCGGTCACTTTGACCTTGTCCGCGTTCACGATGATCACATAGTCTCCGGTATCGATCGAAGGGGTGAAGGTGGGCTTGTGCTTACCGCGCAGAACCTTCGCCACTTCCGATGCCAGACGACCCAGCGTCATTCCCTCAGCATCGACCACGAACCACTGTCTCTCAATGTTCGACTGGCCGGCCATGAATGTCTTCATAGGTTCGATCCTCCTAAAATAGGTGCGGCCTTTCGGCCGTTAATACTGTTTTCAATGTCTGCCCTCCGTCTCCTTCCGCCGCAGCCGCAGGGGGCTCAATCCCGCGCTTCGCTTCCGGTTCCTTCCGGCAATGCCGCCGCTGTGAGCTTCTGCGCGTCTCCGGGGCTAATGGTGACACACGTCGGCATACTGCGACAAGCCTAAACAGTATAGGATATGAGGGGACGGGTGTCAATGGATAAATTGGGATTGTGAACGATTTTTTCTGTGAGTTATGCGACGGAGAGATTTGCCATTCCGTGCTCCTTGAAGGATATGGATCTCACATCCGAGAAAACGGGGGCACCGCTCGAATTCGGCGGGAAATCCGATGATTTCCCGCCTCAGTCTCGCTGAAATGTTTGTGCGGATACAAACATTTCTCCCCCGTTTTCTCGCTTGTATCGATCCATCCTTCATAGTCGCACCTCAAGGCATTCTCCCCGCCGCATAACCCCTCAGATCAAGTGCCTCACAATGCGCCCGCGCTCTTAATAGCAGCCAGCACCGACACCTATTATAAGGAGGAGCCGCCGTTTGTAACCATATTTTGAACGCACTTCGCGCGCCCACCGCGGGCGGCTGCGCCCTCCGTCCGCGAATGCGCAAAATCGTTACAAAATATTTACAAAGATGTGACATTTGATGTATTAATAAGGATATGTTACGCAGAAGACGCCGCACAACCTACTATTCAAACACCTTCGGCTCCCTCCAGCCCAACGAAAGCACCCTGGAGAACCGCCGCAGGAAACGCCGCAAGGCCCTGATGATCGCCCTCGTGCTCATCGAGGCCGCCGTTGTGTTTGCCATTCTGGGACTTGTCATCCGCAACCAGCGCATCAACCGCGAAGAGGAAGCCGCCTACCAGGCCTACCGCGAGACCGCGGAAGTCGTGCCGCTGATCTCCATCACCGAGTCATTGCCCGACAACCCCACAGCCGACGAATACTGGGGACCGCTCATCCATGCGCCCCGCGCCATTGCCCACGAGCGTCTGAACGTGCACGGCATTTACATGAACACCGGCGGAGTGAACCTCGAAGCGGAGATGGACCTGATCGAGCACTCCGACCTGAACGCCATGGTCATCAACCTGAAAGAGGGCGACGGCGTCTACTATAACACACAGAACGAGCTGGCGCTCTCCGTAGGCGGGAACTACATGCGCCTGTCCGTGGACCTTCCCGAGATCGTCCGTCAGCTGCACGAGCGCGACATCTGGGTCATCGGACGCATCGTCTGTTTCAAGGATCCCATGCTGGCGGAAGCTTACCCGGAGCGCGCACTCTGCGACGCGGACGGAAACGTGCTTCACTTCAACACCGAAAGCCGCATGGCCTTCCTGGATCCTTAAAAGGCTGACAACTGGGACTATCTCATCGACCTGTCGCTCGAGGCCATCGAGATGGGCTTTGACGAGATCCAGTTCGACTACGTGCGTTTCCCGACCGGCTCGACCGTGGAGGGCGTTCAGCCCACCTACCGCGAAACCGAGGGCATCCCCACGACCTACGACGCCATCAACCGCTTCCTGCAGACCGCGCGCATCCGCATCCAGGACACCTACGGGGTGCCGGTGTCGGGCGACGTGTTCGGCATTTCCCTGACCAGCAAGTCAGACGGCGAGCTGATCGGCCAGGACTGGGAGACCATCGGCCTGACCGGCGTCGATTCGATCTGTCCCATGGTCTATCCGTCGCACTACGCGCTCGGGACCAGCCTGAACGGGATCGAGTTTCCGACCCCCGACACGCACCCGTACGAGGTCATGTATAACGCGCTCCTCGTGGGCAGCCAGTACCACGAGCAGGAGGGCTATGCCGAGGTGCGCCCGTATATTCAGGCGTTCACCGCGAGCTACATCGGCGAGGGAAATTACATGGTCTACGATTATGAGGCCATCAATGACCAGATCTGCGCCCTGCAGGACGCCGGCCTCGACGAGTTCATCCTCTGGAGTCCGAACCCGAACTATCCCGAGGGGCAGTATTCGGGCAATGCCGAGCTGGCAGAGGGAACACGCCCCGGCGAAACTGCCGCGGGGCGTGTGGAGGAGACCGAGTCGGAAAGTCCTGTCGAAACCGAGACTTCGTCAGACGAGTCCTCAGAATGAACCGAATGATGATCATAAGCGAAAGCCCGGAGCGTATATGCCCCGGGCTTTTTCATGATCACGCTATGATCGCAGTACAGCCGCTGCTCAGCTCACGCTCTCCGCTTCCTCGCCGGGTCCGGACAACGCCAGATACAGAACCATCTCCTCATCCCCGTTCTCCAGCGTCATGCGCAGGAAACCGTCTTCCTGCAGCGCCAGGGTCACGGAAACATCGCCCTCAGAAAATACGAGAGCACCGTTCTCAGCCGTCATATCCACGACCACATCTCCGAACAGCGGACCGCCGAGGGCCGCACGGGGTGCTTCGATGTAGACATCTGTGACGTCATTCAGACTCTCTGCGGTAAGAATCCCGCCTTCCGTCGCTACGAACCGGCTCTTCCAGTAGCCGTTCAGCATTTCGGGCTCCACGTCCGCAATCACATCGGCAGGCGAATAAGTTCCCAGCGCAAGCGCATCCCGGCTGAAGTAAACGTTTGACTCCGCCCAATACAGCTGACCTTCCCGAATGCTCAGGACCGCCGTCTCATCCGCAGTCAAAATGATGCTCTCATCGGAAAGTTCCCACGAACCGCTTTCTTCCCCGTCGGCATACGTTATGATGTAACTTCCGTCCGCATTCAGATCCAGAGCCATCTCCATACCGCCGACCAGGCCGTACCATGCGCCTGCATAGTCGTCTTCGGGACGGTATTCCGCCGCGGCCTGCTCTGGAGCAGCCGTCTCTGCCGGTGTCTCCGCAGGCGTCTCACCGGAGCCGCCGCAGGCAGCCAATGCCGCAGCCATGGAAACCGTCAGCAACATGATGAGTATCTTTTTCATGTTCTATCTCCTTTCGCTGCCTGTGCGTCATCAGGAATAAAGCGTCGTCGAATCGACCACCCCCGATGTGCAGGGCTGCCCGTCCGCGTCCGTAACGATCAGATAATACTGGTTCTGCGCCGACTGACGGATATACCCGTAGTCAGGGCTATACAAATAGTAGTCGTACTGCCCCTGCATCCGTCTGATGAAAGGATTCAAGTCGTTCGCATTCTGAACCGTGAACGTGGACAAAGTCAGATCAGAACGGACCGTGTTCGTCCCCATATAGCGCAGTTCGTGCAGCTCCACGGTATACGGGGCACGTCCACCCGCAAATACGAACGCGTACTCATAGGTCCTCTCCCCTGCGACCTGATAGCTCGACGGAATGACACCCGCGGCAAAGCAACTCAGCTTTATTCCGACATTGGCCGGTGCCGAGGTGACCGACTCCCCGGTACGGGTGTCCGTGACCACGCAGCGGTACCTTCCGCAGACGGAATTCGCGTAGCCGGAATATGCCAGATAGGGGCCGTACGTATATGCATGATCACGCCATACGCCCTCATCCTCCCATTGCCACTGATACTGGAGGTTCTCATTCTCCCCGTCATAGGCCTCGGCCCCGCAGTAAAGCATCAGTCCGTAGGTCCTGTTTCCGGCCTGGTCGGGTTCATATAACACATCCTGCGGATCCGAAGTGATGACAGGTGCGGTGCTTGCGGCCCGCACCACGATCGCCCCTACCATCTGGAAAGTGTCATCAGCATCCCAGATATAGCAGAAGTAATATCCCGGCTGATCCGCCCACGCTGTACCCAGAGTCGAATTCCGGGTCCCCGTAGAGATCGTCCTCTCCCCATCGTGGAAGCCCGACCAATACCATTCGTAAGTGTACGGCGGCCGGCCGCCCGCGACCTCGACTTCGAGATGACATCCCTCAGGGCTTTCCATCGTCGTGTCTTCCGTATACCGAACGACCCGAAATTGATCCTCCTCCTCGATCACCGCAGCCGTCGTGGATTCGGCCCAGCAGTGTTCGGCATCTTCAACGTGGAAATAATACGAGCCGGTATGCGCGACCGGGACGACGATCTCCATCCCGTCGGCAGTCCCGTTGTAATAAGGCGATCCGTTCCGGTACAGCGTATAGGTAAAAGGCGCTGTGCCTTCCGCCATCGTCAGATAGAGGCTAAAGGTCCCGCCGTCCGGCGGCAGCATGCCACTATCCGGCTGCTGGGCGATCTCGAGGACCGGATAATGCACAAAGGCGCCAATGCTGCAGCTCGCCCCCATAGCATCCGTAACGGTAAATGTATAGTAACCCTGTTCGCTGAAAGTTTGGGCAAATTCGGTCGTCTCCGTGGGGAAACTCTCCTGAATGACGCCGTCGAGTGCCCACTCAATATTATATGCCTTCACGCCGCCGCCCAGACTCCATTCCACAAGCGCGTTCCCGACAGACGGGTCGATCTCATATTCGTCTTGCGCGACTGAGATCCAGAGCGGCTCTGCATCATAGACTGTAGCAGTGTCCGTACGGACGATCGTTCCGTAAAGATCCGAGACCAGGCAGAAATAATCACCCGGTTCCGTCGCTTCATAGGTCGGCTCGTACCAATCTAACAAGCGGCCCTCCGGCGTACCGTCATCCTGCCTCCAGTCATAAAAGTGTGGGATCGCTGTATACTCAAAAGGAACTCCACCCTCTGCCCGGCAGGTCAGTTCTACGCTCTCCTGACCATGAATATTGGCGTTTTGTGGCTGCTCAACGATATGCAGGGGGGCGGTTACCTCGACCTCGTCTGACTCGACCCGGTGGCCAGCCACATCACGCACCACACAGTAGTAGCTCCCGGGCTCCGTCGCAGGATAGCTGGGGAGGTCGCTGCCGGCCAGCACATGATCATTCGGATCGAACGTCGTCGCTTCGATCGCCTGATGCCAGATCGTCCCGCCATAGGTGTAGGTGCTTTCATGTTCGACCGTGCCCATGGAAGGGTAGTGGGAAGAGATCACCTCGTTGAACGCGTCCGCAAAATCATTGCTGTGATTATGGTAAGATTCCGCAACGGTCTCTGCATTGCTGTTGGTGATCAGATCCAGGGCATTCATGACCAGCGGTTCCGTCACATAATGCCATTCATAGGTGTACGGCTGCTGTCCGCCGCTCACCTCGACCGCCATGTAGTGAGTACCTGCGGAATCGAGCACTCCGCCTTCCGGCTGCTGGGTAATGACCAGGTCACCGGCATTCTCCGCGCCGGGCGGAATGTTTCGAAACGAGCCAAAGAGGTGGAAAGTGTTCACCGGCAAGGTCGTCGTCTCGGTCTCGCCGCAGCGACGGCAGGTCCTGGTGCTGACGCCCTCCGTCAGACCCGTGGGCTCCGTGCTTCCGGTAGTGTCCCAGTCATGACCCAGCGCAGCGATGTTCTCCGTGCGGGTCTGTCCGCAAGCGGTGCAGCGGAAGGTCCGTACTCCCGCGGCCGTACAGGTGGCAGACGTGGTCACCGTGCCGCCGTCCCAGGTGTGGCCTGTGGCGGCGATGGTCTCCGTACGCGTCTGTCCACAGCTTGTGCAGCGGAACGTCCTGACCCCTGCGGCCGTGCAGGTGGCTGGTGTGGTCACGGTGCCGGCATCCCAAGAGTGGCCTGTGGCGGGGATGTTTTCTGTACGCGTCTGTCCGCAGCTCGTGCAGCGGAAAGTACGGACTCCCGCAGCGGTGCAGGTGGCTGCCGTGGTCACGGTGCCGCCGTCCCAGGAATGCTGCCCGGTAGCAGGGATCTGTTCTGTGCGTGTGGCTCCGCATCGGGTGCAGGTAAATGTTCGAACGCCTGCAGTTGTACAGGTCGCGGCTGTGGTTACTGATCCATTGTCCCACGCATGCCCCAGAGGGCCGGATTCACCGTACTCCCGGCTTCCGCAGAGCGAACAAGTACGCACGGTCGATCCGGACTCCGTACACGTGACCGGGGTACGTCCGCCTGGCTCCCAAGGTCCCCAATTGTGCTGACAGGTGTCTGCATAGGCCGACACCGGCACCAGCGTCACGATCATTATCAATGCCAGAAAGAGGCTAAAAATCTTTCTCTTATGTTTCATAATCGGCCTCCTTACAAACTTTCAGCTTGCTTATATTATAAAAAATCGTCCCACAGTACGATATGTACGAAAGTACAGATTATCATAAAAAGGCAAAAGAAAAGGAGGCCTTTCAAAGCCTCCCCGACGTATCCTTTCTCTGTCAATGCATCCAGGTCTCCACATCCTCCGGCGTCGTCACCTTCAGGTTCGCGGGCGACCCTTCCGTCAGCATCACGCGCTCCCCGAACATCTCGCGGACCAGCATGGCATCGTCCGTGACCGCCAGATCCGTGGCTCCGGCCGCGCGCAGCTTCCGATAACGGTCGTGTGCCCACAGAATCAGTTCGGTCCGAAACGTCTGCGGTGTCTGCGCCGCACAGAGTGTGCTCCTGGCAGGGACATCCGCCAAATATGACTTTGCCGTGCCGGCATCCTCAGAATCCTCATCCGTGCCGTCCGCATCTTTGCCGCGCACGTAGATCGTATCCTTTACCGGGATCACCGGTACCGCCGCGCCGCACTCCTCGGCGCCCGCCATGGCCGCGGCGAGAATCTCCTGCGTGACGAAGGGTCTGGCCGCATCGTGGATCCAGACATAGTCCGAGTCCGCGCAGGCCATCAGGCCCTCATAGACCGAATCGTGGCGCTCGGCCCCTCCGGGGACGATGATGATACGGTCCGCGACCTCCGTTCCCGGCCGTTTCATCTGCGGCAGGATCTCCTCCCGCACATAGTCTTCATCGCCGGCAGGCACCACGATCACGACCGGGTCCGCCCCGGCCCGCAGGAACGTCTCCACGCTGTGGCACAGCATGGGCCGGCCGTCCAAGGGAACGTATTGTTTCGGGATCTCCGTCCCGGCCCGCAGACCTTTCCCCGCGGCCACGATGACCGCGGCGCGGCGCACGTCATTTCCCATCATTCCACCTCACATCACAGCGGGCGCCTCAGTCCGCTCCTCGCGTCCCGGGCGCCCAGCCTTTCATTTCCTTTACTGATCCAGCAGCTCCGTCAGCATCCGGTTCACGGTGCCGGGGTCTGCCTTGCCCTGCATGGCCTTCATGGTCTGGCCGACCAGCGCGCCGATGGCCTTCTTCTTTCCGCCCTTGTAATCCGCGACGGACTTCGGGTTATCCGCGATGACCTTCTCGATCACCGCGCGCAGCGCGTCGTCGTCCTGCTCCATGACCAGACCCTTCTCCTCCACATAAGCGGCCGGGTCGATGCTCTCACGGAACATGACCTCGAAGACCTCGCGCGAGGTCGGGCGGTTGATCTTTCCGTCGTCCAGCAGGCGGATCAGTGCCGCGAGCTGCTCCGGCGTAAACTTCAGGTCGGAGGCGTCCACGCCGTCCTCCTTCATCAGGCGCAGCGTGTCCACCATGAGCCAGTTCGAGACTTCCTTCGGCTTGCAGCCCAGTGCCACCGCGCCCTCGAACATGTCGGCGAGCGCCTTCGTGCCGGTCAGGATGTCCGCGTCATACTCGGGCAATGCATAATCCGCGATATACCGCTCTTTCTTTTCCGCGCGCATCTCGGGCTCGCGGGACTTGATCTCTGCCAGGAACTCCTCGCTGATCTCGATGGGGGCCAGATCCGGTTCCGGGAAGTAGCGGTAATCCTGTGCGTCTTCCTTCGAGCGCATGGCGTAGCTCGCGCCCTTCGCGTCATCCCAACGGCGAGTCTCCTGCTTCACGGTACCGCCGTCCTCGATCAGGTCGATCTGACGCGCCGCCTCAGCCTCGATCGCGCGGGCAATGGCCTTAAACGAGTTCAGGTTCTTCATCTCCGTGCGGGTGCCGAACTCCTCCGCGCCGCGCTCACGGACCGACAGGTTCACGTCCGCGCGCATGGAGCCTTCCTGCATCTTGCAGTCGG
>CAYLPO010000058.1:0-8276 GCA_964385575.1 uncultured Lachnospiraceae bacterium
GATCATGCACTGATCACATGGCTGATCATGCACTGAGAAAGACCGAGGTCTACATGGAACTGATCGCCGAGACCATCCGGGCAGGGAGACAGGCGATCGTCCTGATCCCGGAGATCTCCCTGACCTATCCGACCATGATGCGGTTCTACCGGCGCTTCGGTGAGCGGATCGGTTTTGTGCATTCGCGGCTCTCGGAGGGAGAGAAGTTCGAACAGCTCTCTCTGGCTGCAGCAGGAAAGATCGATATCATGATCGGCCCCCGGTCTGCTCTGTTTACACCGTTTTCGAACCTGGGTCTGATCGTGATCGATGAAGAACATGACGGAGCCTATGATTCTGAGACGGTACCGCGCTATCACACGGTCGAAGTCGCGGAGGAACTCGCGCGGATGTGTAAAGCCGGCCTGATCCTGGGGTCTGCGACCCCGTCGATACGTTCTTATAAAAAGGCGTTGGATGGGACCTGGAGGCTGTTTCGGATGAAAGAGCGCGCAAAAGCCGGATCGGAACTGCCGGAGGTCCGTCTGGTGGATATGCGTGAGGAACTGGCGGCGGGAAACCGCACACCGTTTTCAGGAGAACTGGCGGAGGCTGTTCGCGACGCGCTGGCGCGGTCGGAGCAGGTGATGCTGTTTTTGAATCGCAGAGGCTATGCGTCATTTGTCTCATGCCGGAATTGCGGCCATGTCATGGTCTGTCCGCACTGCGATGTCTCGATGAGTTATCACAGGATCACCGGGAGACTGCATTGTCACTATTGCGGTCATGAAGAAGCGTATCCGCAGACCTGTCCGGAATGCGGCTCGAAGTATATCGGGGGCTGGCGCGGCGGAACCGAGAAGATGGAAGCGCTTCTGCGGGAGGCATTTCCGGGAGCTCGCGTGCTGCGCATGGACCGGGACACCACACAGGAAAAGGACGGTTATGAAAAGATCCTGAACGCATTCTCCGCCGGCGAGGCGGACATTCTGATTGGGACACAGATGATCGTAAAGGGACATGATTTTCCGAAAGTCACCGTGATGGGCGTCCTTGCGGCGGACCTTTCGCTGTATGCGCCGGACCACAAGGCTGCGGAGCGCACGTTCCAGCTTTTGGTCCAGGCGGCAGGCCGTGCCGGCAGAAGCGGGGATCCGGGCCGGGTCTTCATCCAGACGTATACGCCGGAGCATTACAGCATTGAGGCGGCGGCCAGACAGGATTACGAGGCGTTCTATGAGAAGGAGATCGTGTATCGCGAGATGTTGGGTTATCCGCCCGCTATGGCCATGCTGACCTGCACAGTCACCGGTGCGGATGAGCGCTGCACCGCAGCTGCCGCGGCACGTCTGGCGGAATTGGCCGCAGAAGGAGAAGGGCAGGTGTTCGGTCCGGCGGATGCTGCCATTCCGAAACTGCGGGATCTTTACCGAAAGGTGTTGTATATCAAGGCGCCGCAGGCGGAGACGATCATCCGCACGCGGGAAGTCTGGGACCGGGCGGTCGAGACGGAGGAAGTCTTTTCCGATGTCCGGAACTACTATGATATGGAAGCGTAATGAAAAAACGAATTCATCTGTAGAGAATTCGCAGAAGAAAAGAAAGACAGAGGCATAAGATGGCACTCAGACAGGTGAGATTAGAAGGCGACCCGATCCTGGGGAAGCGCAGCAAGGAAATAAAGGAGATGACCCCCAGACTGCAGGGGATCATTGAGGATATGGTCGAGACTATGTATGACCAGAACGGAGTCGGTCTGGCCGCGGTCCAGGTCGGGATCCTGAAGCGGGTGGTGGTCATTGACTGCGGGATGGAGGAGCCGGAGCTCCACGTCCTGATCAATCCCGTCGTGACGGAGACTTCGGAAGAAGTGCAGACCGGTCAGGAAGGCTGTCTGTCCGTGCCGGGCAAGTTCGGCATCGTGACCAGGCCGATGCAGACGACCGTGGAGTTCCTGGATGAGAATATGGAACCGCAGACTCTGACGGGCGAAGGGCTGCTCGCGCGCGCGATTATGCATGAATGCGATCATCTTGACGGTCATATGTTTACGGAGAAAGTCGAAGGCGACCTCATGGATGTCGCGGACATGGCCGCTGAGGATGAAGACGAAGAAGCCGACGGAGAAAATGCGGAAGCAGAATAACTGTCTTAAGACAGGTTCCGGCTGCGTGACGGCAGAGGAACGCGGAGGAAACGATTTGCGCGTCATTTTTATGGGAACACCCGATATCGCGGCGGACATTCTGACCTGTCTGGCGGAAAGCCGGCATGAGGTCGTGCTTGCCGTGACGCAGCCCGATCGTCCGGTCGGGCGGAAGCAGGAGCTGAAGGCATCGGCTGTGAAAGAGACTGCAGTGCGCTTCGGCATTCCGGTCTGTCAGCCGGAGCGGATCCGTGATGCCGAGGCTGTCGCGGAGGTCCGTCGTGCCGCGGAAGAGACCGCGGCAGATATCATCGTGGTCGCGGCGTTCGGACAGCTGCTGCCGAAGGAGATTCTCGAACTGACACGGTTCGGCTGCGTGAACGTGCATGCATCGATCCTTCCCGCGTATCGCGGGGCGGCGCCCATTCAGTGGGCCGTGATCGACGGTCTGGAAAAAGACCGGGATCACGATCATGCAGATGGATGAAGGTCTGGACACGGGAGATATCATTGACATTCTGGAAGTTCCCGTCGCGGCGGATGAGACCGGAGGAAGTCTTTTTGAGAAGATGAGCCGCGCGGCAGGCCCGTTCCTGCTGGAGGTCATGGACCGGATCGAGGAGGGCACGGCGAAAAGACATCCGCAGGAAGGCCCTTCGAATTACGCGGCCATGCTGAGCCGTGAGACCGGCCGGATCGACTGGAGCCGCAGCGTGCGGGAGATCGACTGTCTGGTTCGAGGCGTGACCCCCTGGCCCGGCGCGTTTACGATGTTTGCAGGAAAGAAACTGAAGGTATTGGAAGTCCGGCCGGCGGATAATCCTGCGGGGACACCTGGCGAAATGCCGGCAGGAGCATCGGATACTGCGGTTCCGGGAACGGTCCGGATCGTAAAGGGCCGTTTCTTTGTGTCCTGCGGGAACGGTGAGGTGGAACTGCTCCGCGTTCAGGCAGAAGGAAAGAAGGCCATGGATGCCGCGGATTTTCTGCGCGGCGCCAAGCTGGAAAACGGAGCCGAATTGGGCTGATAACCTATGGCAGAACGAAACGAAAAGACCATTCCGCCCAGACGGCTGGCTGTACAGACCCTTATTCGCATTCTGGATGAGGGAGAGCTCAGCCATCACGCGGAAGAACAAGCGCTCGAAGGATCGCCCGGGCTCAACGACAGAGACAGGGCGTTTTTTCATCGTATCGTAAAAACGGTCCTGGAAAACCTGTACCGGATCGATCATGTGATCGACAGTCATGCCAGCACACAGGCCCGGAAGATGAAGTCCTTGATCCGCGGCGAGCTTCGGGTCGCGGTCTGCCAGATCCTGTTTTTTGATCAGATCCCGGACAGCGCGGCTGTCAATGAAGCGGTCGCGGATGTGAAACGCTCGAAACTGCGTTCCCTGGCGGGCTTTGTCAATGCCGTGCTGCGCGCTGTCGTGCGCGACCCCGAGCGCGATAAGCTGCCGGAAGAGGAAGATTCTGCGGAGTATCTTTCCGTCCGGTATTCCATGCCGGTTTGGATCGCGGAACATTTTCTGAAGCTGTACGGGGCGAAGGATACCGCGAAGATTTTTGCGTATTTCAACAGCGAACACGGGATATCCGTGCATGTCAATACCGGACATCCATGCCGGACGGATGAAGAAAAAGAGGAAAAGATCCGCCGCGTCAGGGAAAGCCTGGAGGCAGAGGGCGTGACGGTCCGGCCGGGAAGTGAGCCGGAGTGTCTGCAGCTGTTCCGTGTTGCAGGTGCGGAAGGAAGTGCAGGGATCTCCGCGGCGGGGATCGCACGCACGGATGCTTTTCGGACCGGTCAGATCACCGTGCAGGATGAGAGCTCATATCTGGCGGTGAAAGCCGCCTGTGAGGAGCTTTTGCGCGAAGATCTCCAAGAGGGCCTCGTTTCGAAGCAGTACGCGGAGCCAGGCTGCAGTCCCCGGTATGTCGTCTACGATGTCTGTGCCGCGCCTGGCGGGAAGAGCCTGACAGCAGCGGAGCTGCTGGGACCGGATGCCGAGATTCATGCATTTGACCTATCCGAGCGAAAATGTGCATTGATCCGGGAAAACATTGCCCGCAGCGGATACGGGAACGTGTCTGCTGCGGTGCGGGACGCGCGGTCAAAGGCATTGGCGAAGGGGACTCTCGCCGACCCGGAACACGGAGCGCTCCCTGCGGAGAGCTGTGATCTGTTGATCTGCGATCTTCCCTGTTCGGGGCTGGGCATCATGGGACGGAAGAAAGATATTCGTTACCGGCTGAAGCAGTCCGATCTGGAAGACCTGGCCGCTTTGCAGCGGCATATCCTGACCGCGGCGGTGGATTTGCTGAAGCCGGGCGGGGTCATGATGTATTCGACCTGCACGATCGACCCTTTGGAAAATGAAGAGCAGGCTGGCTGGATCGAAGAACGGTTCGGCCTGATTCCCTGCGGCAGCAGGCAGTTCCTGCCGGGAGCGGACGACTGCGACGGGTTTTATTATGCGTTGTTCAGGAGACCTGCATATCACAGCCTGAAAGGAGACGGGTCCATATGAGCATTGCCGGGAAAAAAGACATCAAAAGCTTATATCTTCCGGAACTTGAGGAGGAGTTCCGGGGACTCGGTGAACCCCGGTACCGCGCAGGGCAGGTCTTTGACTGGCTCCACCAAAAGCAGGTCACGGAATTCGCGCAGATGACGAATCTATCAAAGGCGCTTCGTGAGAAACTGTCGGCGGCTTATGAGATCCCGGTGATGACGGTCGAGGACCGGTTAGTCTCCGCCGTTGACGGAACCGAAAAATATCTGCTGGCTTTGCCGGACGGAAATGTGATCGAGGCAGTCCTGATGACCTACGACTACGGCCGGAGCCTGTGCGTCTCGTCGCAGGTGGGATGTCGTATGGGATGCGCGTTCTGCGCTTCGACGCTTCACGGACTGGTACGGAATCTGACCGCGGGAGAGATGCTGGAAGAGGTTTACCGTATCCAGAGCCTTTGCGGCGGACGGATCGATCATGTCGTGATCATGGGCTGCGGCGAACCACTGGATAACTATGAGAATGTGGTCCGCTTCATCCGGCTGCTGTCGGATGAGAAGGGGCACAATATCAGTCAGCGGCACATCACGGTCTCGACCTGCGGACTGGTGCCGCGGATGCACGACCTGGCAGGGGAGGGGCTGGCAGTGACGCTGGCATTGTCCCTGCATGCGCCGAACGACCGGATCCGTCAGCAGATCATGCCGGTTTCGAAACGTTACGGTCTGGAGGAAACATTATCGGCCTGTGACGCGTATTTTGAGGCGACCGGCCGGCGGGTCAGCTTCGAGTATTGTCTGATCGACGGCGTCAATGATCAGGACATCCATGCCGATGAACTGGCACGCCTGCTCGCCGGAAAAAACTGCCATGTGAATCTGATCCCCATGAACCCGGTAGCCGAGCGCGCGCCCCTGCGCGAGACCCGCGGGCGTGAACAGGCGTTTAAAAATAAACTTGAAAAACATGGCATTAATGCTACTATTAGAAAGAAAATGGGCCGGGATATCGCCGGCGCCTGCGGACAGCTCCGGAACAGCCACCTGAACGGTCAGGCAGTGCCGGACCGTCCGGGGAGCGAAAGCTCCTAATTCACAGGGAGGCCTGGGTATGAGAGCCAGCTCGCTTACGGATGTCGGCCGCAACCGTGACCTGAATGAAGATTCGGTCTATTGTTCGGTCCATCCGGAGGGGAACCTCGAAAACCTTTTTATTCTAGCCGATGGTATGGGAGGCGATAAAGCCGGAGAGATCGCGTCTGGGATGGCGATCGATCTCTTTTTGCGCGCGGTAAGACGCGATGAAGGCTTAAACCCCATCACCATCATGAACAGAGCCATTCAGGCGGCTAACAGCATCCTCTTTGAGAAGTCGCAGTCTTCCGAGAGCTTTCGCGGCATGGGGACCACGTTCGTGGCATGCTCGGTGAAAGAAGACACGCTTTTCATCGCGAATGTGGGTGACAGCCGCCTTTATGTCGTGGGCGATTCCATCCGTCAGATCACGCGTGACCACTCATTGGTCGAAGAACTGGTGGATGAAGGCCGGATCGACCGGGATTCGCCCGAATACCATCATCAGAAGAACATTATCACCAGGGCTGTGGGAATCATGCCGCAGGTCCAGGCCGATTTTTTCGAGATCGAGCTGGAGCACGGGGAAGCCGTCCTGATGTGCTCGGACGGATTATCGAACATGGTCGATGACGAGCGGATCGCTCAGATCGTCCGTGAAGAGACGGATCCGGACACTTGTGTCAGACTTCTGGTCGAGGAAGCTAATTATAACGGCGGACGGGACAACATCTCCGTGGTCCTGATCCGCCCGGAGGAAGAGTAAATGTTAAAAGCCGGAATGTTTCTGGGAAATCGCTATGAGATCGGTGAGCGTATCGGCTCCGGCGGGACCTCGGATGTTTATAAAGCGAAAGATCATAAACTGAGCCGTTCCGTGGCGATCAAGGTCCTGAAGGACGAGTTCAACACGGACAGGAATTTCGTGCAGAAATTCCGTACGGAGGCGCAGGCTGCGGCGAGCCTGTCTCATCAGAATATCGTGAACGTCTACGATGTCGGTGAGGAAGATGATATCCATTACATCGTCATGGAGCTCATCGACGGTATCACGCTGAAACGTTATATCGAGAAAAAGGGCCGCCTCACGAGCCGCGAGACCATCGGGATCGCCATTCAGGTCTCTCAGGGCATTGAGGTCGCTCATGCGGAGCATATCGTACACCGTGACATCAAGCCGCAGAACGTCATCATTTCCCGCGACGGAAAAGTTAAAGTGACGGATTTCGGCATTGCCCGCGCGGCATCTTCCCAGACGATCAGCTCCAATGCCATGGGTTCCGTGCATTATATCAGCCCGGAGCAGGCACGCGGCGGTTACTGCGATGAGCGCAGTGACATCTATTCGCTGGGTGTGACCATGTACGAGATGATCACCGGCCGGGTTCCTTACGACGGAGAGAATACCGTTTCGGTGGCGCTTCAGCATATTCAGGGCGAGGCATTGGCGCCGAGCGAGTATGCGCCGGACATTTATTTCAGTCTGGAACGGATCATCGAAAAATGCATGCAGAAGAAGCCGGAGTACCGCTATGAGACGGTCACGGCTCTGATCGCGGACCTGAAACGATCGCTGGTGAGCCCGGATGAAGATTTCGTAAAGATCACGGCAGTCGGCGCATCGCGTCCCACGCGGGTCATTTCCGAAGAAGAGATCGAGCAGATCAATGCCGCCGCCCTCGAGAACGAGGAGAAGGAGCAGGCCTATCTGCGCGGTGATGAGTTTGAGGACGAAGAACCGTATTACGAAGACGAAGAAGACAATACCGGGGAGATCGTTCCGACCGGGGAAGAACCCGTGGGGCGGAATTTTGAGAAGATCATGGTCGGCATCGGCATCGGCGTTGCGGCGCTGATCGTGGTGCTGGTCGTGTTTGTCCTGGGCAATGTCTTCGGGCTGTTCGGACGCGGGGGAAGAAACGATATTGAGACACCGGCCGTCGTAACCATGGATATGCCGGATATCATCGGAATGGATATCGAGCGCGCGCGGGAAGTCTTAGAGCAGAACCGTCTTACCTACACGGTCGAGCCCGCACAGGATCCGAATTACGGAGACGGAGAAGTGGTTGATACGGATCCCGATCCCGGTCAGAAAGTGACCAGTGAAGATCAGGTCGTTGTCTATGTGAATTCGACGGAAGTCACGATCCCCCGCGGGCAGATCGTAGGCTTCCAGTATGCGGCCGCCGCCGCGACCCTTCAGAATCTCGGGCTGAACGTGGTCAAGGACGAGGTTTTTGACGAGGAAGTGGCCGAGGGCATGGTCATCAGCTGCGATCCGGCGGAGGGCGCTTCGCTCGCCATGGGTGATACCGTAACGCTGAAGGTCAGCAAAGGAAAAGAAAATACACAGGTCGTGGTGCCGAGTGTCGTCGGTTCGTCCGGAGATGCTGCGATCGCAACCGTTCAGAGCAGCAACCTGACAGCCAGCGTAGCGGAGGAGACTTCCACCACGGTCTCGCAGGGATTTGTGATCCGTCAGTCACCTTCCGCAGGCGAACAGGTCGACCCCGGAACGACGGTAACGATCTATACTTTATCAGGAAGACAACCACA
>CAYLPO010000059.1:0-8250 GCA_964385575.1 uncultured Lachnospiraceae bacterium
CGCGGATGCCCTGGCGCGAGAACTCCTTCGCGACGTTCTTCGACAGGGTCGCGATGGCCGCCTTCATGGCGCCGTAGTAGTACGCGTTCAGCTCCGGCCAGATGGCGGAGATGGAGGCGACGTTGATGATATTGCCCTTGCCCTGCTCGAGCATGACTGGGATGAACGCCTGCATCATCCAGATGTAGGAGCGGCAGTTCGTGTTCGTGATGAGCTCGAAATCATCGTCGTTATGCTCCAGGAAAGGCTTATGCACGAGGACGCCGGCGGCATTGAAGAGGATGTCCACGCGGCCGAACTTTTCCAGCGCCTTCGCCTTGATGTTCTCGATGTCCGCCTTCACGGTCAGATCCGCGGGGACAAAGATGGCCTCGCCGCCCATGTCCGCGATCCGCTGCATGAGCTCCTCGCCCTTCGCCTTATTACGGCCGACGCAGACGACCTTCGCGCCTTCTTTCACGTACATCAGTGCGGTAGCCTCGCCGATGCCGGAGGTCGCTCCGGTGATGACTGCGATCTTTCCTTCAAGTCTGTTCATGTGATACCTCCCGGGTAAAAAAATGGAAATAAAGTCTTTCGAAAAAACAAAATAATTATAGCATAGATAAACATTCAGCGCAGATATCTTTTTGCTGTTTTAAGTGTCTGCAGATTTGACACATGAGAAGCACAATGATATATAATACGTAGGACGGTGCTGCCGTGTAAACGGTCAGCCCTGACAGTGAGTTACGTGACCGTAGTCCGTTTCCTCAAAGCTGGGATTGCGGTCACTTCTTTTTGCTCTGAATCATGATACCGAGCATCACCAGCGTTAGACAGAAGTCTATCAGCTGCATCCACTGGAACACATCCATACGCATCGCCCTCCTTTCCTACTGTCGGAGGGCGCCGAAGCTGCCCTCCGCGCGCGAGGGCTGACCGCCGGGTCGGACGACGTATGTCGCCCGGCCCGGACTGTTTTAACAACAGCACATTATATTAACCATAACACATAACAGAAAACAATACAATAAAGAACGTACCATCAATTATTATCGCACACTCTTGCGAAGCGTGTTAATATCTTTTTGTGCACTTATGATGTAAAAAAGTTTGTAAAGGAGTGTCTATGGCAAAGCATATTATTACCGTCGACGAACTCAAATGTGTCGGCTGCGGCGCCTGCGAGGCGGACTGTCCGGCATCGAACATCAAACTGGAGCTGACGAAAGCGGCCGTGCGCTCGCAGGACTGCCTGATGTGCGGCCACTGCGTGGCAGTGTGCCCGGTGGGAGCGGTTTCCATCAGCGGTTACGCGGAGGAACCGGTCGCGGTGCCGCAGGGCGCGGACGGACCCGCGAAGACAACATTGGACCCGGATGAGCTGGAGACGGCGCTGCGGTTCCGGCGGAGCGTGCGCAGGTTCTCGCATAAGGACGTGCCGAAGGCGATGATCGACCGGATCATTGAGGCGGGACGGCTGACTCCGACTGCCACGAATTCGCAGGGGACCTCTTATTTTGTCATCCGCAAACACCGAACGGAGCTTGAGGCGGAGGCCGTGAAGCTGGTCGGGAAGTTCCTGCCGGCGGCGAAGGCGGCCGTGCCAAAGCTGCGCGGATTTCAGGTGAGCCAGAACTTTTTCTTTAAACGCGCGCCGCTGGTGATCGTGGTGGTGTCGAAAGATAAGGTGAGCGCGTCCATGGCGGCGCAGAGTATGATGACCATGGCCGAAGCGCAGGGGCTCGCGGGCTTCTTCAGCGGGTTCTTCAGCATGGCGGTGAACGCCTCCGGGAAGATCCGCAGGCGCATGGGTATGAAAAAGCAGGACGGAAAGGCGGTCACCACGCTGGTGCTGGGCTGGCCTTCAGTGACATACCGCCGTTCGTGCCAGCGCGAGGAGGCGCGGGTGAAGTGGATGTGAGACGTCGGCACATCAGTCCCGTCAGGATGGCAGTGATCGCCTGTGTTCTGACTGCGGGACTGCTCACAGGATGCGCCGGCCCGTCAGACGGCGGGAGCTCGGATGGCGGAAACTCTACCGGCAGCGCGGAAACGGAAGCATACACGCCTTCGACGGAGATGGTCGCGCCTCTTGATATGGCTGATACCGACGAGACTGCCCCGGTGATCTGGCCCCTTCCTGTCTCGCAGACCGGCCGGCCGGAGGAAGATACGGATCGGCTCCGTCCAAACTGTTCTTATGAACTTGCGGAAGTCCATGAAGTGGACGGACGTCAGGGGATCGCTTGGGCGGACGGCGCGTATTACGTGAGCGGGAGCACGACATTGACCCGCTACGACGCGGACTGGGAACCGGAAGCGTTCACGGATGAGCCGTTTACGGGGTTTGAGGCCGAGGTGAACCACATCGGGGACATCGACGTGTATAACGGCGAGATCTATGCCGGCGTGGAATGGTTTCTGGACGGCGAGGCGTCTGATATCCAGATCGCGGTCTACGATGCGGACACGCTTGAAATGACGCGGACCTGGCCGTTCGAGCCGGAAAGCGGACAGACCGAAGTGTCGGGCATTGCGGTGGATCCGGACAGCGGATCCGTATGGATGTGTTCGTGGGCAGACGGTGAGAGCGGAAGATATCTGTACCGATATGATCTGACGACCGGGCAATACCTCGGGAAACTGCATCTGCAGGCGCCGCCGCAGTGGATTCAGGGAATCGCATATCGCGATGGCTGGATCTATATGACCGCGGACGACGGGACTGCGGATCTGGGCGAGCCGGATCATGTGTACCGGTGCGATGTGCGGGCGTTCGCCGGTGCGGACGGCGAGGGGGCTTTACCGACCGCTGCGCCGGTGCTGCTGGAGCGGACATTGGACGATGTGGTGCTGCAGGGGGAGATCGAGGGACTGTCGTTTGATGCGGATACCGGGCGGATGCTCGTAAGTTATAACCGCGGCGCGCGGATCGTGTTGGGAATGCCGTCGGGATTCTATGAGGGGTATTCCGAGGAGATCCATGAGGTGTTAGTGTACGACATGGCGGAAAATCCGTGAGCGGCATGGTCGATAACGTGTGTTATTTATGAATGACAGTGATTTAGCCGGAATTGACTTACTAACCGGAAAGGAGACAGCATTGATGGACCTGAAGGAATATTTGGACATTTTAAACTCCGGCGCCGAGATCGAAGGCGGCTCGGAGACACACCAGTTCATGCACGGAGTCTCGCAGGAGGCGCTGCGTGTGACCGCCGAGATCAATGGATCCTACCATGAGCCGGCGGAGCTTCGGAAACTTATGGAGAAACTGACTGGGCAGGAGATCGACGAGAGCTTCGGGCTGTTTCCGCCTTTTTATACGGACTGCGGAAAGAACATCCATTTCGGGAAGCGTGTGTTCGTGAACTCGGGCTGCCGGTTCCAGGACCAGGGCGGGATCTGGATCGGGGACGATGCGCTGATCGGTCATAACGCCGTGCTCGCCACGCTGAACCATAACCCCGATCCGGAGAAGCGCGCGAACCTGATCCCGGCACCCATCCATATCGGGAATAAGGTATGGCTCGGGGCCAATGTCACGGTGCTGCCGGGCGTGACCATCGGTGACGGGTCCATCATTGCCGCCGGGGCGGTCGTCACGAAGGACGTGCCCGCGGGGTGCGTGGCAGCGGGGGTGCCGGCGCGGGTGGTGAAGCATTTGTGATGTTTCAGAGTGTGAGCTCCCTTGTGATACACACGGCAGAACGTTCACTGCTTCCTGAGCGTCTATGCTTCCACAAAGGAAAAAGAACAGGAACCACTCAGAGAGGGCGAGAAATCTTTGATGGATTTCTCGCCCTCCTTCGCTCGAAATCGTGATTAGGAGATCACGATTTCGTCCTGCTCTTTTTCGTATGTGTCAGCATGACGCACATGGTCGCAGTTCAATGTTCTGTCATGTGTATCACAGGGAGCCCACGAATGGAAACGCTCCCGGCTTCACCCTCACAGCCGCACGCCGCGCCTTCGCTGCACGCCCGCATAGATCACGTAGAGCACTAGCCCCAGTGCCATCACCGAGGAACTCATTGCAAACAGCGGGGTATAGGTGATCACGGAACCGACGCTGGTCAGCTCGGCGATCTTTCCGCCCACCATGGGCGCTCCGCCCTGGAACACGTCCATGAACAGGTAGAAGGTACTCGAGGCCACACCGCGCTGTTCATCCAGGACCGCGCGGACGCAGGCGGTCTGGAACGCGCCGAAGGACGTGCCTTCGCCGATGGCCATCAGCACGGCGGTCACGGCAACGCCCGCGAAGCTCGTGGAGTACGCGATGACCAGCATGGCGAAGAACGCGCAGATAAAGCAGGGAACGGCAATGATGGTCAGCCCTTTCCGGTCGTACAGCTTTCCGGCGAACGGACGTGTGACGACCATGACGACGGCCATGATCGTAAAGTACAGACCGACGTGCGGGATGCCGCGCCCTTCCGCATGAAGCGCGATAAACGAGATCAGGATGCCGTTCGTAATGCCGAACAGACCTGACAGAAACGAGAGCGGGATCAGCTTTACCGAGATCAGATCGGAGAAGCGGATCTTTCTCTTTTCTTTTTTGTCCGTAGGCATCTTCGGCGGGCGGGTGAGTGCGACCAGGACCGCCCCGACGAAGAAGATGATGCCGCCGATCAGGAAGGACATTTTATAACCGAGGAGGTCCGCCAGCCCCAGACCGATCGAAGGGCCAATCGCGGTGCCGAGAATGGAACCCATGGAGAGCCAGCCGATGCCCTCACCCATACGCTCCTTCGGGATGAAGAAACTGCCGTAGACGACCGTGACCGTTCCGGCGAACGAGAAACCGACCGCATGGACGATCCGGCAGAAGACCAGACCGGCGATCGAGGGAAAGAGGCCGTAGCCCGCGCCGAATATCGCCTCCAGCGGCAACGCGATCAGAAGAACGATCTTCGGGGAGATGCGGTCGGAGAGCAGGCCCGTGAACGGGCGCGCCACCAGCGCGGTAAATGAAAACAGACCGGCAATGATCCCGGCCACCGTGATCGAGATCCCCCGGCTGGTGATATAGCCCGGCAGGACCGGCTGGAAGAAGTAGAAGCCGACCGAGAGGCAGACATTGACCAGCATCATCAGGATAAAATTCCGGTTGATCAGGGTGGGCTTCGGTTCTTGAACGGTATTGACAGCGGTTTCGCTCATGACGGGATCCTTTCCGGTTTACAGCGGAGCACCCTTCTTTTTCCGGATCCCCGCATAAATGATATAAAGCACCAGACCGAATGTCAGGATCACCGAGCCCAGCGTATACAGCGGCACGTAGGTGATTGCCGCGGGGCTGGGGCTGGTCAGCTCGGCGAACCGGCCTCCGACCATGGGCCCGGCGCCCTGGAAGACATCGGAAAAGACGAAGTAGGTGCTGCCTGCCACGCCGCGCTTCGAGTCGGGGACCGACCGCACGCAGGTGGTCTGGATCGCGGTCATGCCGGTACCCTGTCCGGCACCCAGCACGCCCGCCAGCGCAATGTACGCAAACGAGTGTGCCTGGGCTATGACGAACAGCCCCAGGATGGTCAGGATAAAGCAGGGAATGGCCACGATCGACAGGCCCTTTTTATCCACCAGCTTTCCGGCCAGCGGACGGCTCACCACGAGGCAGATGGCCATGATGGTGAAGTACAGACCCACATGCGGGATTCCGCGCGAGGCCGCGTGCAGCGCGATGAACGACGTGCAGAAACCGTTCGCCAGCGCCAGCAGACCCGCCATGAACGAGAGCGGGAACAGCTTCACATCCAGCATGTCAGAGAAGCGGATGCCCTTCTTCTCGGACTTTTTCTCCGTCACTTCCTTCGGCGGACGGGTCATCAGCAGCAGGATAAAACCGATCATAAAGATCACGCCGCCGATCAGGAAGGTGGCGCGGAAACTCAGCTTATCCGCGATGGTCAGACCCAGCGTGGGGCCGACCGCGGTGCCCAGGACCGCGCCCAGGCCCAGATAGCCGATGCCCTCGCCCATGCGCTCCTTCGGCACGAAGAAGCTGCCGTAGACCAGCGCGACGGTGCTCGCGAGCGAGAAGCCGACCGCGTGAATGATCCGGCAGGTGGTCAGCCACGGGACCGACGGCAGCAGGCCGTAGCCCGCGCCGAACACGGCCTCTAAGGGCAATGCGATCATCAGCACGATCTTCGGGGAAATGCGGTCCGCGAGCAGACCCGTAAAGGGACGCGCGACCAGCGCCGTGAAAGAGAAGAGTCCGGTGATGATGCCCGCGATCGCGACTGAGATCCCCTGGTCCACGATGTAGACCGGCAGGATGGGCTGGAAGAAATAAAACGCGATCGACAGGCAGATGTTCACGAAGATCATCAAGACATAGTTGCGATTAAAAAGCGGGGTCTTTTGTGCGACCCCGGCAGCGGCTGTTTGGCCCATGGGTATACTCCTCCTAACTGTAGGTCTCTACAGTATATGTGTCATCCGGCATGTGTAGCGTCCTACAGTATAGCATCCGGCAATGACAAATCCTATTGATAAATCAAACAAAATCGCAAGGGGCAAATCGGAGAGATTTATAACAGGTGCCGCTTCTGCCGCGCAGAATAAAGCGCGAACGCGGGGATCGCGGCCAGAAACACGAGGGCGACCGCCGTATACATCGGGCGGTAGTTTGAAGCGGCAAGACCGGCGCTGACGGCCGCGGTCAGGCTTGCGCCGGCCATGGGGCCGAAGCCCTGGAAGATGTCAAGCAGAATGAAATACGTGCTCGTGGCGACGCCGCGCTGTTCGTCCGGGAGTGCCCGGATACAGGCCGCCTGCAGGGCGGCCATGGCGGTTCCCTGACCGATGCCCATGAGGATCGCGGCGGGGATGAACATCCAGACCGCGTGCGCATTCGCAATCAGAAAGAGTGCCGCGGCGGTCAGGGCAAAGCAGGGGATCACGATCACCGGGAGGCTGTACCGGTCTGCAATGCGCCCGATGACCGGCCGGATCAGCAGCAGGGAGATCGCCAGCACCGTGAAATAGACGCCTGCGCCGCCGATCCCGAGGGAGGCCGCGTGCATGGCCAGGTAGGCATTGACCAGGCCGATCGAAAGACCGTAAAAACCGTCGAAGACCGCGAGCGGGAGGAGCTTCACCGAGATCATGTCGGAGAGGCGGATGGAGGGGTGCTTCTTAAGAACGCTCGTTTCGGGGGCGCTCGGCGCGGGTGATGTCGGGGCGGAAGGACCGTTAAGCACGGCCTCAGGATCTTTCTTCTTCGGCCGCGTAAACATCAGGCAGACAAAACCGGCCATGATCACGCCGCAGCCCACCAGAAACGAATACTTGAATCCGACGGTCGCGCCCATGGCCAGGCCCAGGCTGGGACCGATCGCGGTGCCGATGATGTTCCCGAGCCCCATATAGCCGACCGCCTCGCCCATGCGTTCACGCGGCGCGAAGCTGGTCCCGTAGACCATCGTGACCGTGGTCGCGAACGAATAACCCACGCCGTGAAAGACGCGTGCGACTGCCAGCCCCGCGACCTGCGGGCACGCGACATAGAGGATGCAGGCGACTGCCTCCACGGGAAATGCCAGTGCCAGGATAAGTTTCGGGGAAAAACGGTCGCTTAAGAGGCCGGTAAACGGTCTGACGGCGAGCGCCACGAACGAGAACATGCCGGAGATCACGCCGGCGACGGTCAGGGCAATGCCTAGTCCGGTAATGTACGGCGTCAGCACCGGCTGCACGAAATAAAAGCCGACGGATGAGCCGACGCTCGCGAACAGGGCCAGGATGAAGTTGGCGGTCCAGAGGCGGGGGCGGCCGGCCGGCGCGCCGTGCGATGCCTCTGAGCGGGAGATCGTTTCGGGCATGGACGTCTCCTTTCGTGAATAGGGGTTTAAAAGCTTTTTAATACGTGCTATTATTCTACAATATGTTATAATGTTGTAACATATATAACACAAGAACTAGTAGAGGACAAAAAGCATGTACGATTATCTGGTGGTAGGCGCAGGCCTGTACGGCGCGGTCTTCGCGCATGAAGCGAAGCAGCGGGGAAAAAGCGTGCTGGTGATCGACCGGCGCCCGAACATCGCGGGTAATGTCTATACCGAGCGCGTGGAGGGCATCGTCTTTCATAAGTACGGCGCGCATATCTTCCACACGAATAACACCGAGGTGTGGGAGTACGTGCAGAAATTCGCCACGTTCAACCGTTTTACGAATTCTCCGGTCGCGAATTATAAAGGCGAGCTCTACTCGCTCCCCTTTAACATGTACACCTTTAATAAGATGTGGGAC
>CAYLPO010000060.1:0-8149 GCA_964385575.1 uncultured Lachnospiraceae bacterium
GCGGGTCTTGATCTCCATGATGGACTGCCCTGCCGGCAGGATCTGCGCGCCGGCCGGTTCATCGGTCAGGCGCAGGTGTTCGGTCTCCCAGCGGATGTTCCGGTCAAATGTGATGCGGAAATCCGGATCATCCTTCGCGTAATACGCGCTGCGGTCGTAACACAGATGTACGGCCGGTGTGAGGGTCCCGTAGTAATTCCGGAAATATTCCAGCTCGCGGGCGATCTGCCGGTCGCCGTAGGATTTTCCGCCGGTCAATGTGATCTTCCCCGCCAGGAACGCCTCCGCCTGATCCAGCGGCAGGCTGATCCGGCGCTTGTAGACCACTCCGTCAAACTTCTTCTTCAGCTCCAGAAAGATCTTCTGCTCCGGGGCCGCCGGCCCGTAGCTGCGGATGCGCAGCTTTTCCTTATAAACCGGCTTCTCCAGCGAATGCCGGATCAGGCGGAAATCAGGGGTATCGTAATAGATGTTGCAGATCGTGCTCTCCCCGTGCGGGTCCGGCTCCAGATCATCCTTCAGTGCGGAAAGAAGAGCGGCGCGCTGGAAGTCATTGACCGTGTATTTGATCTCGCTCCGCTCGAAGATGTTCGCGCCGGGAGCGTTCGTCTTTTTCGTCGTCGTGTTCTGCATCGCTGCCTCCTTTCGTTCTGACACCTGTAGGATACCGGGGAGATTTTTCTGAAAAGTGGAAAAACTGTGAAATATTTGTGTTCTGCGGCGGCGATGGTTTACTTCAAATCAAAAAGGACCGCCGCACCATTATGCGCCGGTCCCCGTTTCGTCTGTTTCCGTTATTCTTTCTAAACTTTTATTCTTCCTCAGCCTCGCGCATCACGCGGAACACCGCATGCGCCGGTCTCCCTTCGACCTGCAGGCGGAAGTTCAGTGAGAACACGCCGGTCTCCGTCAGATCGGCCACCACATTCTTCCTGTGCAGCGCCTTCGCGAACTTCTCCCGATCCGCAGGATCGACCGCATACAGGATGTTCTTACGGCAGATATCGAACACATCTGCGCCGGCCGCCTGCTGCTCGGCTTTCGAAATCATCTCGGCAGACACCGCTGCCGCAGTCTTCGCAGCCAACGCCTCAGCCTCCTCAGCGCTCTCTCCGCTCATCTCGCTCACGCGCTCCTTGATGAACCGCTCGAATTCCTCCTCAGGCACCGGCTTCGAGAAGTAATAGCCCTGCACGATATCACAGCCCATGGACCGCAGCGCAATCAGCTGTTCCTCCGTCTCGACACCCTCCGCGATCACCGGCACGGACAGATAATCCGCGATATCGATGATCAGTTCGAGCATGCGCACATCCCTCCGCTCGGAAAATGCGTTCCGCACGAACATCATGTCCAGTTTCAGCGCATCCAGGGGCAGATGCGAGATCATGCCCAGCGACGAATACCCGGTCCCGAAATCATCCATCTCGATCCGGAAGCCGAGTTCGCGCAGCCGGTTCACGACGCCGATGATCTGTTCCGAGTCCTCTGTGTAGGCCGACTCCGTGATTTCCAGAATCAGATCGTAGGGCACAAGCCCGTTCTGTTCCAGAATCCCCGCAAACGTTTCGATCAATCCGGCATCGTACATATCGATCCGCGAGACGTTGACCGATACGGGCAAGGTCAGCCCGAACTGCTCCTTCCATGTGCGGATCTGCGCCGCCGTTTCCTGCCACACATACTCATCCAGCTGACGAATCAGACCGTTCGCCTCGAACAGCGGGATGAACTTGCCGGGGCTGATCATTCCCAGTTCAGGGTGCTGCCAGCGCACGAGTGCCTCCGCGCTGGTCAAAAACGGCTGCGCGGGGCGAATGTCGAACTTCGGCTGATAAAAGACCCGGAACTGATGCTGCGCGATCGCATCGTGGAAATCCTCCAGCAGACGCTCATCGTAAAGCTCCGTCTCCTGCAGCATATCGTCATAGACCGCGACCGACCGCGTAAACACATTCCGAATGGTGTCCGCTGCCATCTTCGCACGGTCGAACCGCCGCTCGATGTCGAGCGATTTGTCGCAGTTCGAATATACGCCCATGCGAAGCCGCACACGCGTACTGTCCGCGACGCCGTCTCCGGCAAGGCCGATCGAGGCATTGCCCAGGATGGCTTTATAATCCTTCCCGTGCGGGCAGTACACCATAAACGTATCCGCCTCGCGCCGGCAGACGATCCCGCCGGTGTCACGCACCATCTCGCGGACCTTCTCGCCGATCCGGCGCAGCACTTCGTCACCGTAGGCCCGGCCGTAGCGCTCATTGATCATATGGAAGTGGCTTACGTCCACCACGATCGCGTCCATCTCCATGCCGCGGTGGTGCTGGTCGAACTGCTCCGCATAGCGGTAAAAATATTCGCGGTTATAAAGCCCGGTCAGCGGATCGCGCTCCGTGGAGTTGATGATCTGCCGGTCTTCCGACAGCTCGATGGTCCGCAGGATCCGCGCCAGGATGACCTCCGACTGCGGGTAGGGCTTCGGAATGAAATCGCTCGCGCCCATCCGCAGGCTGTCGACCTCCGCGCTCTGCGCCGAGGTCATCACGATCACCGGGATGTGACGTACCTCTTCATCCTCTTTCAGAAGCTTCAGCAGCTCCAGACCGTTCATCCCCGGCATGATCAGATCCAACAGCACCAGAGAGAGCGTCTCCCGGTACTCCCGCACCAGTTCGAGTGCCGTCGGGCCGTCCTCCGCATAGAGCACCTCGTATTCATTCTTCAGAATGAAACCCAGGAGTTCGCGGTTCATGGCCTCGTCGTCAACGATCAGAATCAGACGTTTTCCGTTGGCCGAATGAAATTTTTCGTGGCTTTTGAGCATGTTTTTGATCCTTTGTGTCCATACCGTGTGCTCACATGTTCTGAGTCACAAGCATCAAGCCTTACACTATTTATAGTTATCCCACGGCAGGCTGCACGCCGTCAAGCGCCTTTACGACATTGTGCGCATGATCCGCGGCACGCTCCAGGTCAGAGGCCATCTCCGCAAACAGCACGCCGCTGCGGGGATTGCACACGCCCTTCATGACCCGCTCGACGTGCCGGTCCACGAGGCTGCGGTTCAGCTCGTCGACTTCCTCCTCGAGCGCGTTCGACTCGGGGATCAGTTCGATCCGACGATTCTCGTAGATATCGATCGACATCTCCACCGCGCGAAGCGCCTTCTCACACAGCTCGTGCATGTCGCTCTGCCCGGCGTCTGAGAACGAGTTGTTATGGGCAATCACGCTGTCCGTATACTCCGAAATATTCTCCGCATGGTCGCTGATGCGCTCAAAGTCGGAGGCGCACTTCAGCATGCCGCCGAGCTGGTTCAGCTGCTGGTCGGACAAGGTAGCGGTCCGGACGGACACCAGTGCCGAGGTCACGTGATGGCAGAGGTAGTCGACGACCTCCTCGGTGTCTTTCACCACCTCGGACTTCTCGCCGTCCCGCTCGAAGAACGACTCGATGGCCAGCTTCAGGTTATCCGAAGCCATATGTGCCATACGCATCATCTCGAGGCGGATCTGCGCCAGCTTCACGCCGACCGGGACGTCCAGGTTCGTGATGTAGATGAGCTTCTTCTGCGCGCTGCGCATCTCTTTCTCGGTGATGGGCAGGATCTTCCGTGCCAGTTTCGCGATCCCCTTCGTAAACGGCAGCATCACGAGCACACAGACGATCGCCATTGCGGTGTGCATGACCGCGATCTGACGCGCGACCGACATGCCACTCGCGGTGACCGCATCCAGAATCTGCGGGATCAGCAGCAGGACCGCCATACAGATGATCACACGGAATACATTGAAGATCAGTGCCGAGACCGCCACGCGCTTACCGTTTCTGGTCGAAGACAGGGACGCCAGAAGCTCCGGCACGACCGCGCCGATCGACGTGCCCACGACCATGAAGACCGCCATCCGCACATCGAGCAGTCCCTGCATGGCGAAGATCTGGATGATACCGACCGAGGACGACGAGCTCTGCAGGACGCCCGCGATCACCATACCGATCACCATGGCCAGCCAGGGGTTCGCGAGCCGGTCCAGCGCCGCGATCACCTCGGGCGAGGACCGCAGCGGCTCGACCGCGTCGCCCATCAGCTTCACGCCCACGAACAGCATGCCAAAGCCCAGGATGATCTGCGCGGCCGCGCGCACGCGGTCGTTCTTGATAAAGAGGAAGAGCACCGCGCCGATCAGCAGGATCAGCGGCGCGAAATCCGTCAGGTGGAACGCAATGATCTGGCCCGTGACCGTGGTACCGATATTCGCGCCCATGACCACACCGATCGACTGCTCCAGCGTCATCATGCCCGAGCTCACGAAACCGATTGTCATGATCGTCGTCGCGCCCGATGACTGGATCAGGGCCGTCGCACCGGTCCCCAGCGCCACGCCCAGGATGGGCTTGCTGGTCGCCTTCTCCAGGATACCCTGCAGCTGGTCACCGGCCAGACTCTTCAGGCCCGTACCCATGATGTTCATGCCGAACAGGAACAGCCCCAGGCCGCCTCCTAACAGAAAGATCTCTACAAATGTCATTTTCTTCGGTTTCTCCTATCCTTATAAAACCTTTTCCGATATCTCTCCCGAATTCTATGAACCCGCTATTTTATGATCTCGATGCGGACCTGCCCCAGATGTGCATCCACGTCACCCGCGTCCGGCACCGACGAGATGCCGCCCGGCCGCTCGACCGAGAGGCTGGCCGCCGCGCAGGCACGGGCCGCCGCGAAAGACGCGGCATGCTCTGAAGCTTCCACGAAAATTCTGTCCAGGATCACGGACAATGCCGTTCCGCCGAAGATATCTCCCGCCCCAGTCGTATCCGTCACATGCAATTCACCGGTGTAGCGCACATACCCGCGCTCGGTCCGACTCGCGAAATACGCGCCTTCGCTGCCCAGCGTGATGAAGACGAACGCCGCGCTTTCCAGCAGACGGTCCGCCGCCTGCGCCTCCATGCAGTCGCAGCCCCACAGAAGCTGCGCTTCCTCGATGCTCATCTTCACGACGTCCGCCTGCGCCAGGCCCCAGCGCATCTGCGCTTTTGCAGCCTCCTCCGAAGGCCACAGCGGGGCGCGGTAGTTCGGGTCGAACGAAATCAGCTTCCCGTGCACCTTCGCATAAGCGACCGCAGCCTGCGTCGCAGCGCGGGCAGGCTCATCGGTCAATGACAGTGTCCCAAAGTGCAGCACCTGCGCCTGATCGATCATCTCATACGGGATCTCATCTTCCCGCAGCATGGTGTCCGCGCCGGGCTTCCTGGCAAATGAAAAACTCCGCTCGCCGTGGGTATCCAGAGTCACGAACGCCAGCGTCGTGAACACGTCCGGGTCATGCACGATGCCTGCGGTATCGATGCCGGCCTCGGCCAGCGTCGCGGTCAGGCGATCTCCAAACGCGTCGCAGCCCACCTTCCCGATGAATGCGGTCTTTTTTCCGCATTTCGCAAGAGCGGCCAGGAAATTCGCGGGCGCCCCGCCGGGATTGGCCGAAAACACGGGATATCCCGCCCCGTTCTTTCCGGTCTCCGCCAGGTCCGCCAGCAGTTCCCCGACCGCAATGACGTCATATTTCATCCGATGTCTCCTTGTTACTGCAAGCCAGACGGAATAATTCCGCCTTTTCATCCATTATCCTTGTATCACACATGAAGACATCTGAAAAGAAAAGTTATTTATTTGTCAGGCGGACCGCCGCCTTGGGCTGCTGCGGCCTGCCTGACAAGCGCGGCCTTGACATCCGGGGTGCATATACTATAATCGTACTCGGCGGCTGAATACCGCCGCGGGAGTGTTCCCGCAAAAACCGCATACGTCTTCAGGGCGGGGTGCAATTCCCCACCGGTGGTTACAGCCCACGAGCCCCTTACGCGGGGCCGATTCGGTGAGATTCCGAAGCCGACGGTATAGTCCGGATGAAAGAAGATCAGCTTGACTGTTTGCGCTCTGGAATTTTTATTCCGGAGTTTTTTGATGTCAATGTCCCGGCCCTGAGCATTGTCCTCAGGGCTGTTTTCTCGCTCGGGCGGCTGAGCCCGCCGGCGAAGCTGAATCGTATGAATAATAAGATGAAACAGGATACTTTAGAAAATTTAGAATCCCTCACGCAGGACGAACGCGACGAGCGGTACATGCGCCGCGCCGTCGAGCTTGCGAAAAAAGGCGCCGGCCGCACGAACCCGAACCCCATGGTGGGGGCAGTCATCGTGAAGGACGGCGAGGTCATCGGCGAAGGCTATCATGAGCGCTGCGGCGAACTCCACGCCGAACGAAACGCCCTGAAGAACTGCCGCGAGCGCGGAAATGACCCCGCCGGCGCGACCATCTACGTCACGCTCGAGCCCTGCTGCCACTACGGGAAGACCCCGCCGTGCACGGAGGCGCTGATCGAGGCGAACGTCGCGCGCGTGGTGATCGGTTCGTTCGACCCGAACCCGAAGGTGGCCGGGAAAGGCACGCAGATGCTGCGCGACGCCGGCATGGAGATCCGCGAAAATGTCCTGCGGGATGAATGCGACGCGATCAACTACGTGTTCCTGCACTACATCACGACCGGGACGCCCTACGTGATCATGAAGTACGCGATGACGGCGGACGGAAAGATCTGCACTGCGACCGGAAAGAGCCGCTGGGTCACCGGCGAAGAGGCCCGCGCGCGCACCCACCGCGACCGTGACCGCTACGCTGCGATCATGGTCGGGATCGGCACGGTGCTCGCGGACGATCCGCTCCTGACCTGCCGGGTCGAGGGCGGCAGGAACCCGGTCCGCGTGATCTGCGACACGAACCTGCGGATGCCGCTGAATGCGCAGATCGTGCGCACCGCGAAGGACGTGCCCACGATCATCGCGACGGCAGTCGGTGATGAGTCAAGGCTGGCTCCGTTCCGCGAAGCCGGCTGTGAGATCGTCACGGTGCCGCGGGAGGCAGCCGGGACGTACGGCGCGGAGGGCGCATGCGGCGGAAAGGCCGCGTGTCACATCGACCTGAACGCCCTGATGAAAGCGCTCGGCGAACGGCAGATCGACAGCGTGATCCTGGAGGGCGGCGCGACCCTGAACGCCGCGGCCCTGAAGGCCGGGATCGTGAACCGGGTGCAGACTTACATTGCCCCAAAGATCTTCGGCGGGCAGGCCGCGAAGACCCCGGTGGCGGGCATCGGGGTCGATGAACCCGCAGACGCAACCCTGCTGAGCGAACCGTCCGTCACGGTCCTGGGCGGCGACATCCTACTGGAAAGCGAGGTGATCCGGTGTTCACAGGAATCATAGAAGAGATCGGCACCATCCAGGGGATCCGACGCGGCGCGAACTCCGCGGTGCTGACGATTGGCGCGGACGTGGTGCTCTCTGACGTGCATGTGGGCGACAGCATTGCCGTGAACGGCATCTGTCTGACCGTCACGAGCTTCACCGCGAAAGCCTTTACCGCGGACGCCATGCACGAGACGCTCGACCGCACCTCCCTGAAGATGCTGCGGCAGGGTTCCCCCGTGAACCTCGAGCGGGCCATGGCGGCAAACGGCCGGTTCGGCGGGCACATCGTCTCCGGCCACATCGACGGAGTGGGGACCATCGCCTCCGTGAAGCGCGACGACAACGCCGTGATCTACACCATCGAGGCCTCCCCGCAGATCCTCGCGGGGATCGTCGAGAAGGGCTCGATCGCGATCGATGGGATCAGCCTGACCGTGGTTTCGGTCGATGACCGCGCGTTTTCGGTCTCGATCATCCCGCATACCGCCGGGAACACCATCCTCAGCACGAAGAAGGCCGGGGACCCGGTGAACCTCGAAAACGACATCATCGGAAAGTACGTCGCGAAGCTGCTTGCGGGCGGCATGACGACGATCTACGACTCCGCATCCGCGGGCAATGCCGGCTCCGGAAGTTCCCTCTCAGCCGGCCACACCTCGGGAAGCCGCGGCATCGACGCAGGCTTCCTCGCGGAGAACGGATTTTTCTAAAGCAACCACCCGCGCACCCGCGCGGAGCAGCCCGGCGCGATGACGCGCCGTAGAAAGGGATTAAATCAAATGAAAGACTTCAACACCATCGAAGAAGCCATCAAGGAACTGCAGGCCGGGAAGCTCATCATGGTCTTGGACGACCCCGACCGCGAGAATGAGGGCGACCTCATCTGCGCGGCGGAGCACGC
>CAYLPO010000061.1:0-8043 GCA_964385575.1 uncultured Lachnospiraceae bacterium
CTCATGCCGCAGTTCCGCCCGCAGGTGAAGAACATCATGATCCCGACGACCGCGGGCACGGGTTCTGAGAATACGATCGTGGCGGTCGTGACGAACACCGAGACGCATTATAAGACCGGCATCTTCGCGCTGCCGCATTACGCGATCGTGGATCCGGAGCTGACCTACACGGTGCCGCGCGATGTGACGCTGTACACCGGCATTGACGCGATGAGCCACGCGAACGAGGCGTTGTGCTCGGGCATGAACCCGAACCCGAACTCGGATATTCTGGCTTATGACGTGTTTGATAAGGTTTTCCATTGGCTGCCGGTCGCGGCGGACGATCCGAAGAACGTCGAGGCGCGCGAAAACCTGGCCATCGCGAGTAATGCCGCGGGCCGCGCCTTCGCGGATGCCACCGTCCACCTGGGCCATGCCATGGCGCACGCGATGGGCGCGAACTATCACATTCCTCACGGCTACGGCTGCGCCTGGGTGACGCCCGTCATCATCGAATACATGGCGGATGCCTGCCCGCAGAAGTTCCTGAAGGTCGCGAAGGTGATCGGCTGCGAGCTGTCGACGGACGATCCCGCGGTGTTCCCGCATGAGCTCGCGGAGTACCTGCGCGCGGCGTTTAAGAAGTGGGGACTGCCCACGCCGAAGGATCTGGGCTTTAAGCGCGAAGATTTCCTGAACTGTGTGGAATACACGAAGAACGAGGTCATGTCCACGTTCGGTATGAAGAAGCCGACCGAGGATGAGATCCGCGACCTGCTGGCTAAGGTTTACGATACGTACTGCTGATGATCGAGATCAAAGTCGACAATCTGGAAAAGGAATTCGAAGTCGGGGAACCGGTCCTCGACGGCTTTTCCATGCAGGTCGATTCCGGTGAGCACATCGGCCTTCTGGGCTGCAATGGTGCAGGGAAGAGCACGCTGTTTAAAATCATCACCGGGGAACTCGATTATGATGCAGGGGCTGTTTTCATTGCCCCGGATCGTCATGTGGGCGTGCTCTCGCAGATTCCTGTCTACCCGGCTGAGTACACGGTTCTGGACGTTCTGGACACCGCGTTCGACCAGCTGAAGGCCATGGAGGCGGAACTGGAGCGGCTGCATGAGGAGATGGCGGCGCAGGCGGCGGATATGGATCCGAAACTCGCAGAGCGCTATGCCCGCGTGCAGGCGGCGTTCGAGAACGGCGGCGGCTATACGCGCGAGGTCACGCTGAATAAAGTCTGCGCAGGTCTGGGCATCGAGGAAGATCTCCGGCAACGGAAGTTCGCGGCGCTCTCGGGCGGCGAGAAGACCCGGATCAATATGGCCCGGCTCATCCTCGAGGACAATGACATCCTGCTGCTGGACGAGCCCACGAACCACCTGGACCTGAACGCCATTATCTGGCTGGAAGATTTCCTGGCGCATTATAAGGGGACAGTCATCGCCATTTCCCACGACCGTTGGTTCCTGGACCATGTCGTCACGCGGATCGTCGAGATTCTGGACGGGCGCGCGGAACATTATGCCGGGAATTATTCGTTCTACGTCGAGGAGAAAAAGCACCGCTACGAGGAACGCCTGAAGCAGTATGAGAAAGAACAGGCGAAGATCGAGCAGCTCGAGGGCGCCGCAGCGCAGATGCGGATCTGGGCATTTAAGGGAAATGACAAGCAGTACAAGCGCGCGAAGAACATGGAGCGGCGCATTGAGCGGCTGCGAAAGACTGAGCGCCCGAAGACACAGAAGCGCATGACCGCGCGGTTCTCCGAAGAAGAGTTTAAGGGGAACGAGGTCCTGACTATCAAGGAACTCTCGAAGTCCTTCGGCGGGCGGCAGCTGTTTTCCATCCCCGAGCTCGAGGTGAAAGGCGGCGAGCGGATCGCGCTGCTGGGGGATAACGGCACCGGAAAGTCTACACTCCTGAAGATTCTGATGAAGGAGGAGAAGGCGGATACCGGGAAGTTCCGGTTCGGACCGACCGTGAAGGCAGCGTACCTTCCGCAGATCGTGACGTTCGAGAACCCGGAGCGTAACCTCGTCGACACGCTGATCTACGAGACCGACTGCAGTGCGCAGGAGGCCAGAAACCGTCTGGCATCGTTCCGCTTTCGCGGGGATGACGTCTTTAAGACCGTGGAGTCGCTCTCGGGCGGCGAGCGCAGCCGATTGAAGCTGTGCATGCTGATGGATGAGAGCATTAACCTGCTGATCCTGGATGAGCCGACGAACCACCTGGATATCGACTCGCGCGAGTGGATCGAGGACGCCATTTCGGATTATGCCGGGAACCTGCTCTTCGTGTCGCATGACCGGTACTTCATTAATAAGTTCTGCCAGCGCGTCTGGTACCTGAGCGAGGACGGTCTGCGGGACATCAAGGGTGATTACGCCGCGTTTGCCGCCTGGGAGGAGCAGCAGAAGCACTTCGCGGAGTCGGCGCGGGCCATGGAGGAACTAGCCAGAAAGGAAGAGCGACAGGCAGAGAAAGCCGAGGCGAAGGCGGCGAGACAGGCTGCGACGCGCCGGGGCGGCACCCGCGAACTTGAGAAAAAGCTGCGCGTGAATGAGCGGGAGATCGAGAAGGCGGAGGCGCGCCTGGCGGAGATCGAAGAAGAGACCGCGGCTGCGGACGGTGCGGACTACCAGGCTCTGCAGACACTTTTCGAGGAGAAGACTGCGCTCGAGGCGCGGCTGGAGGAGCTCATGGAAGAGTGGGAGGAGCTTTCCGAGGCGCTGGAGGAGCTGCGCTAGGGATGTTGCTATATTTAGTAATTGCTGCGGAGGCGCAGCTTTGCGTTATGTAAATAAAAATGCGTTTCCGGGTTTCCGGGAACGCATTTTTTCAATACATGAGAGGTAGGATTCGGCCTGACATTTAATACGAGTTTAAACAGGCCGAATTATTTGCCGGAAAGCCGTGTAAAAATGGAAAGAGCGAAGCATGAGGAGTCTAAAAACAGAGCAAGATGAGGTGGTATGCTCGAATGATTAGACCACATGCTTGGCCGGGCAAGAAAAAACAGGAATTGGTTCGGCTAGGATGATATGTTTCTTACATATAGGCCGAAACTCCCATGAAAACAGCTTTCAGCAGCCAGAACACCGCCAGATGCACCGGATAAATGAGATAGAAGAACCATTTCCGGAAAAACAAAGAGGAGAACTTCTCCGCGGCGCTTGCTGCGGAGCTTTCTTTGCCCGGCTGCCCGTCATACAGGCGTCCATTATCCGGCCGCCCGTCGTACAGGCGGATGACCGCTGGAAACAGAAACATGCCCAGCTGCCACAGTTCGGCATACCATGGCCGTCCCTGCGACCATAGAAACGCGGCGTTTAAAACGATCAGGATCGCGGCGATCACACAGAAACTGCGCATCTGTTTCCGGCTGTTTCCGCGGAAGATCCGGAAGCACAGCACAAACAGCGGGCAGAAGACGCCCCAGTCACAGTAGTAGGTTGCGGCAATGATCAGAATGATCAGCAGCCATTTCGCCCGCGTGTCGCGCACCTCGTCATATACCACCAGAACGAGGAAAGAGAGGAAGAGCGTCGCGATCATATTGAAATCGGGGGTGGTCAATGCAGAAAGCAGGACGTTTCCGGTTCCTCCGGCAGCCGCTGCAACCTCTCCGAACAGATTCCCTCCGTGATGCGCCAGAGCATACGGAATCTGCGAGATCAGCGCGAACACCAGCAGCCGGATCACGTAGCGGCGCCGCGACGACGTCTTTGCGAACCCTTCCGCCAGGAAGAAGCACATGATGGGTGCGGTCAGCCGCCCCAGGAACCGGCAGATCACGTAAAGCGCGCTCAGCACTCCTCCGGCGGTCATGCCTCCAAGGACAATACCGGACCCCGCGCCCGCCGCGATGCCTGCAGCCGCCGCGCCCGGCGCATACGTGCTCAGCAAAAACACCCCGATATGATCGAGGATCATGGCGATGACCGCAATGTATTTGAGTGTGGTGCGGTCGAGCTTCATTTACAGTCCCAAATCTTCATCGATGAAGATCGCCTCGATCTTCTCCATCCAGCCCATATTTCCGCACAGCGCCAGAAACGCGCGGCACATGCGCTGCGGATCGCGGCAGTCGTGGCATTGCCCGTCCTTCTGGCAGGGCAGCGCGTCCGTGAAACGCGCGAGGTTCGCCGGTGAGATGCTGCGCGCACGCGCGATGGCGCTCGCGGCGTCCGGGCAGATCTTCTTCACCGAACACGGCAGATACACGCGCTTTCCCTCGATGAGCGTTGTCAGCGCACTGACGCGGTTTCCGCGGCCGTCGATAAAGATCATCTCGCCGGTTTCAGCGACTGCATTCGGAGAGCACAGATAAACTTTCGCCTCGCGGGCGCGGCGGTAGACGTCTTCCTCAAAGCCGTCCTTCCAGTGCCAGGTCACTTCATTCGTTTCTTTCAGCCGGTCATAGATGCCCAACTGGTCCACGGTCTTCGAACCGCCGATTCCGACCGTCGTCCCCGTGATCTCCGAGAGCAGATAGTCCGCCGCTTCCGCGCCGGTCGCGAAATGTTTGACCACGGTGCCGAACAGCTCCAGGTTTCGACACGTTTTTGCGAGATTTGCCGATAGTTCCATTTTCATACCTCCGAATCGATGACGCTCCCGTGAGCGGTTTGTATCTTTGTGAGCGGTCCGCTTCTTTGTAAAGGTTTTACCATACTGCGCCTGTGCCTGGCAAAAGAGTTTTCAAAAACCTGCAGGAAAGAGTTATAGTATGTGCATAATGGAAATGATCCGATACCCTGTAAGACGCACGGAAGCAAGGAGGTTTTAAGATGCCCGAGCCTTCTGAAGGATGGAAGTATTTTCAGACACAGACGCCGTTTGACACGATCAGGATCTATCAGGGAGACGTAGAGCCGTTTAAAAAGTTGTATAACTTTTTTACACCCGGTGATGAGGTCGTGATCTCGAACACGGAAAGAAGATATCTCTATTTTCCTCTGTTCCGGATCAGTCTGGACACCTTTGATCTGTCCGGACATGATATCGAGAAGCTGAAGATCGCGAAGATGTATACGGCCGAGGCCGGCACCGATCCCGACAGAGGCGGAATTCCCTACATCGAAATCCGGGCATATGAGGATCCGCTGTACCGGCCGGAGACCGATTCGGTCAAATACACGAAAAAAGTATATACGATCGTGGAAAACGGGGTGGAAAAAGAGGCGATCGATACGTTTGAGGTCAGTAATTATTATAATATGGCCGACCTGGATAAAATGGACCGTATAGAAGTAAACAGCAGAGTGACGCTGGCCGAGAATGTGATGATCTCTTACAATGATCGGGAGATGCCGGAAAAATACTGCGGGTTAAGAAATGAGAACGGCAGCGTTTTCTGCGCTTTTAAAAAGGACCAGGAAGAGAAATACCTGGATGTGATCCGCAAGGGCAGACAGATGTATGTGGTCGATAAAGAAGAAGAGTATGACGAAATCCGACTGATCAATCTTACGATCGGAGTATTTCAGTAAGTGACTGCGGCCGGCGCCTATCTGGTGCCGGCTCGTCATTGTCTGACGAAAACCACGCGATAGTCGCGTGGTTCCGGACACTCTACACCTGGTGCTACCCGGGGCATATCTTTCTCATCGGCGTGATCTGCGTGGCGCTGGGGATCTAGGTGCCTTGACAGAAATCATATCTGACATGGAAGGAGAATACAGAATGAAAAGATTTGCAGGAATGATTCTGACGGCAGCCATGGCCGCCGCGTTTGCGCTGGCGGGCTGTTCGGGCAATGAAGGCGCCCCGGCAGAGCCGGAAACTGCGGCGCCGGAACAGACAGCTGCGGAGACTGCGGCGCCGGAAGCATACGCCATTGACTATCTGGTGCTGGTGAATAAGGAAAACCCGCTGCCCGAGACCTGGGAAGATGAGGTGGAGATCGTGGATTACACGAACTCCCTGGGTGACCCGGTCCAGACGGAGCGCGCGGCCTATGACGCGTACCTCGGGCTGAAGGCTGCTCTGGAGGAGGAAGGCGTCTACGTGGACCTGGACTCCGCCTACCGCAGTGTGGCAGCGCAGCAGGAGATCGTGGAGGATTTCACCGAGCGTTACGGCGAGGACTACGTCCGACAGTATGTGGCGGTGCCGGGCTACTCGGAGCATCATACCGGTCTGGCGCTGGATCTGTATCTGAACATTGACGGCGAGGACGTCTACATGAACGAGGACATGGTCGAGTATCCGGAGATCTGGGCGCAGATCCACGCGAAGCTCGCGGACTACGGCTTTATCCTGCGCTATCTTGAGGGGAAGGAAGACATTACCGGCTACAGCTACGAGCCTTGGCACATTCGTTATGTGGGCGATCCTGACATTGCCCGCGAGATCACGGAGCAGGGAATCACGCTGGAGGAGTATCTGGGCGTGCTGCCGGCTGCAGATGCAGCGGATGACGCCGCACAGGGCGGTGCGGCCCCGGAAGTTTCAGTCGACTACGGAAATTCCACGCTGTACACGCAGGAAGAGATGGATGAGGCCATCGGTCTGATCGAAGAAGAGTTCGCGCAATTTCCGGAAGGCTGCGAGCTGCAGAACATCCGCTATGCGGGCGATGAGTGCGTGACGGCGGAGAATATCGCCTGGATGAACGAGATGAGTGAGGGGCCGATCTATATGGAGGTGATCGAATTCCTGACCGATTTCCACACGCCTGCGGAGGGCTCCATGGCGTTTAACCCGGACGAGGATTACACGGATTACCAGTGGTGGCTCGCGCGGACCGAGCGCGGCGCGTGGGAGCTGATGACCTGGGGGTATTGATCCTACAACCCCAAATTCCTCCGGAACCGCACATTCAGCCCGCACGCGATCGCGAACGCGCCCAGCTCGGTCGCCGGAATCGCGAACCAGATCAGGCTCTGGCTGTGTGAGAGGAATGACAGCAGCGAGAAGCTCGCGATCAGGAAGACGCACTGACGGAGGATATTGATCACCAGAGCATAGCGGCTGTGATCGAGGGACTGCATGCCGCTGGCCAGGATCATCGAGATCGCACCGAGCGGCAGCGAGATCACACACGCGCGGATACACACCATGCCGATCGCGCGCATCTGCTCGCCCGCGGAAAACAGCGTCAGGACCGTCCCCGGGATCAGCTCGAACACGACGGTCAGGATGCACATCAAAATCGTAATACCCAGAACCGAAAGCCGGATCGTCTGCTTCACGCGGTCCGGTTTTTTTGCGCCCCAGTTGTAGGAGATGATCGGGATCATGCCGTTATTCAGGCCGAAGACCGGCATGTAGCAGAAGTTCTGCAGCTTCATCCAGACGCCGAACACCGCAGTTGCGGTGGTGGAGTAGGCGAGCAGGATCTGGTTGATGAAGAAGCTCGAGACGGACGACAGCCCGATCGTCACGATCGAGGGAAGCCCTACGCGGATGATGGCCGCCGCGGAGCGCGGGTGGAACGCCACGCGAAGCATGTCGCGGCGCACGGGCTCGTTGTACTTCTGGTTCAGGCCGATCGCCACGAATACCGCGAGGATCTGCCCGAGGACCGTGGCCCAGGCAGCACCTGCGATGCCCAGCTCCGGGAACGGGCCGATGCCGAAGATCAGCAGCGGGTCGAAGATCAGGTTAAAGATCGCGCCGGAAAGCATCGCCAGCATGGAGAGCGTGGCGCGCCCGGCCGAGACCAGCAGGCGTTCGTAGTATTTTCCGAAGATGACGCCCGCAGAGAGCACCCAGTTGATGCGCAGGTAGACCGTGCCCATCGAGGCGATCTCAGCCACATCGGTCTGGCGGCGGAAGAGCGGGCCCGAGGCCAGAAATCCCAGTGCGATGAACACGAGCGAGAACAGGATGCTCATCGCGGTCATGGTGCGGATGACACGCGAGGCCTGGGATTTATCGCCCGTGCCCATGCAGCGCGCCCAGACCGCGGACACGCCGATCGAGGTGCCGACGGCGATCGCGGTGACGACCTGCTGCATGGGAAATGCCAGTGAGACCGCGGTCAATGCGGCCTCGGAGATGCGCGCGACGAACATCGAATCGACGATGTTATACATGGCCTGGATG
>CAYLPO010000062.1:0-3074 GCA_964385575.1 uncultured Lachnospiraceae bacterium
TCCGATCGGCGAAAACACCCCGAACACGGTCCCTTCATACCCGTCCACTCTGCTCGCGCCTTTCCCTGGACGTTCCTCCTGCTCCGGCACCCGCTCCGGCTCAGGCCGCTCATCCTCCTCCGGGACCAGCAGCTCCAGTCCCGCCCTGCTCTCACCGATCATCAGCGCCTCCCTATTCACGGGCACGGTCGGGAACAGCCGCTCCCGCATGCCCAGAGCATCTGCCAGAAGTGCATCTGCCGGCTGATACTTACGCACGCCGCGGATCCGCCGTGACTCCCACAGTCTCCCGGGGTCTTCACCCCCCTCCGTCAGCGCCGCAAGCCTCCCCGCACGGTCCACCGTAAACAGGGCCTCTCTCGGCGCGAGCGCGCCGTACCCCTCCTCATCCGAGATCAGCAGATACATCGGCTCCGACGCCAGATCCGTACAGAGCTTTTCCGGTTTCGTGTAGACGCGGTAACGATACTGGGGGGCCTTTCTGCTCCAGTAATCCACCAGCTTCACGGCAAACTCCCTGTCCTTCAAAAACAATCCAATGACTCGCGGCCTCATGCTGTCCTCCTTAGCTCAAAAATATTTCGTAAACTTATTTCGTCCCTTCTTTGTGTCAATGATGATAGCGGTTTTGCTCCCGCTTGTCAATGTATTATGTTTATCTAATTTTGCACCCGTTCTTGTTCGTATTTGCCAATCTCCGCCCTTCGGGTTTATAATCATTTCCGTGAGTCGGCGGAACCGCCGGCTCATGTAAAATAATGCAAACCATGCCGGCCCCCGCCGGCTTCCGAAACGCGATGTCAGACCTTTCTACACATAAAAAAAGCACGGTCTCCCGTGCCCATACCGACGCCGGCAGCTTCGCTTCCGATAGTCTCCGCACCGGCACCGGCCGCTCTGATGACGGCTCCTCCCGCCCTGCCTCACGCGCAGCCGCCGCGGCCGTCATTGCCCTGGTCTGCATCTGCCTCTTCGCGCGCTGCCTGAGAGACAGCGGCGGCCTGAGTACGCCGCAGCTGGCATTGGCCGTCGGCTTCATCGCCGCCTGCGCGCTCCTCTGCCTGATCCCGAAGCCCCTGCCGGCGCCTGCCTCGGCGGCCTTGGCGGTGCTGATCCCGGTCGGAACGTTTTTCCTTCTGGAGCAGCTCACCCACGAACTCACCTACCTGCTCCCTGGCCCCATCATCCTGAACCTGATCTTCTACTGGATCGTCTATGCGTTCTTCTGGTTCCTGACCGGGCGCATGAGCATCGGCTATATCCTCGCGACCTGCGGCTTCGGATACGTGGGTCTGTTCAATTACTTCGTCATGACCTTCCGCGGAAACCCCATCGTGCCCTGGGACCTGCAGTCCTACGGGACCGCGATGAGCGTCGCGGGAAACTACGTCTATGAGATCACACCCCCGCTCTTTCTCGGGGTCACCGGCATGCTTGCGCTGTGCGTCCTCGCCTGGAAGTGCGGGCTGCGCCTGCCCGGACGCGCGCGGCTGATCGGCGTGTTCGCCTCGGCCATCGTGGGCTTCGGCTTCTGGCAGTACGTCGCTTCCGATGACTGTTACGACCGCTTCGATCTGTACGACATTCCGTTCACGGAGTGGGCGAATAACCGCTACGACGGCTTCTTCGTGAACTTCATGATGAGCACGAAATACCTGCGTGTGCAGGCGCCCGCGGGCTACTCGGCGGAGCATGCCGCGGAGCTGCTCGCGGCGTATCTTCCCGAGGGCAATGCCGGCTCCGCGAACTCCGCGCAGCACACGCCCGACGTCATCGTCATCCTGAACGAGGCCTTCTCCGACCTGCGCGTCCTGGGAGACCTCGAGACGTCCGAGCCGGTCATGCCGTATTACGAGTCATTGATCGGCGCGGAAAACACGGTCACCGGGCACATGTACTGCTCGGTCCTCGGCGGGAACACCGCGAACACCGAGTTCGAGATCCTGACCGGAAACACCTGCGGCTTCCTGCCGGCGGGCAGCATCCCTTTCCAGCAGTTCATTACCGGTGAACTGCCGACGGCGGTCTGGGCGTTCACGGACGCGGGCTACTCGACGACCGGCATGCATCCATACCCGGCCGAGGGCTGGAACCGCGATCACGTCTACCCCTGGCTGGGCTTCGACGAGCTGCTGTTCGAGGAGGAGTTCACGACCCACGGACTCGTGCGCGTCTACCTGTCCGACGCGGCCGATTTCGAGATGGTCGAGCGCGTGACGGCGGCGAACGCGGCGGATCCGTCCTTCGTGTTCAATGTCACCATGCAGAACCACGGCAGCTACTTCCGCACCTACTCGAATTTCAGGCCGGACATCCGCGTGAACGGGCAGCCGCTCGGAACGTACCCGAAGGCCGAGACCTACCTCTCGCTGATCCGGATGTCGGACGAGGCGCTGGAGGGTCTGCTGAATCATTACGCGGCTTCCGACCGCGACACCGTGATCGTGATGTTCGGGGATCATCAGCCGACATTGCTCGAGAGCGAGCTGTTTGAGGAGCTGTTTGGGAAGCCCGCGGATGAGCTGACGCCGGAGGAGAACGCGGCGCGGTTCATCGTGCCGTACCTGATCTGGGCGAATTTCGATATCGAAGAGGCGCAGGGAGTGGACCTGAGCGCGAACTATCTGTTCGGGGAAATGATGGACGTGTGCGGGATCGATCCGGCGGCGATGGCGGGCCGCGCGGCCGACGCCCCTGCCTTCTCCGCCGACCTCTACATGGCTTACCAGGGCTTCCTCGCGGACGTGCGCGCGGAGTATCCGGTCGTGACCGCGAACTTTTATTACGATACGGCCGGCGCCGCGGCTGCAGGCGCATCGTCCGGCGCGGATTCCGCACAAATAAATATCGGCGCCTTCCACGTCATGGAAAGCGCCGGTCATCTGCCTGCTCTGCTGCAGGATTATGCGGTTATTCAGTACGGGCTGCTGTTCGAGCCGGAGGCTGTAGCGGCCGCCCTGGAGTGATCAGTCCTCATCCCGGAACACCATCGTTCCGAAACCTTCCTTTGTAAAGATCTCCATCAGCAGCGAGTGCGGCACGCGGCCGTCCAGGATATGGACGCGGTTCACGCC
>CAYLPO010000062.1:3174-8001 GCA_964385575.1 uncultured Lachnospiraceae bacterium
CCGATCGGCGCGACGATCGGCAGGAAATCCTTCTCCAGCAGATCGTACAGGACCTTCGGGCGCACCTTCGTGATCTCGCCCACGTAGCCGATGTCCTGGCCGTCCGACAGGCGCTTCTTCACCTGCAGCAGGCCGCCGTCCTTTCCGGAAACGCCCACGGCCTTCACCTTCAGGCGCTGCACGCGGGTCACGAGGTCCTTATTCACCTTATTCAGGACCATCTCGGCGATCTCCATGGTCTCGGCGTCGGTCACGCGCAGGCCGTTTACGAACTGGGCCTCCTTCCCGACCTTGCCGACCCAGCGGCTGATCTCCTTGCCGCCGCCGTGGACGATGATGGGCTTGAAACCGACCAGCTTCAGCAGGGTCACGTCTTTGATGACGTCCTCTTTCAGCTCCTCGTCGATCATGGCCGCGCCGCCGTACTTCACGACGACGATCTTCCGGTTAAACTTCCGGATGTAGGGCAGGGCCTCGATCAGGACCTCTGCCTTGCGCTCGACTTCATTCAGATCAAATCTCGTACTGCTCATGTCTTACTTCCTTTCTCTGCAGACTTCCTTCCGACAGCATCCCGCGGCGCTTTTTGCCCGCGTTCATCTGCTGCTCTGTCAGGATCGGGTAACGATTCCATAGCACTATAACACGAAAAGATCTGCCGGGGAACATTCCGGTCAGATCTTTTCAGGATGAAATCACGTATTTCGGGGCTTTCGGGCTCTTACGACCGATAATCTGCATTAATATTCACATATTCATGCGTCAGATCGCAGCCCCACGCGGTCGCACAGGCCTCGCCCTGGTGCATGTCCGCGGTGATCGTCACCTCCGGCTCCGAGAGGATCGCAGTCGCCTCCTCCTCGGAGTAATCGCAGGCCGAGCCGTGGCTGAAGATGTGCGCCTCGCCTGCTGCCGACGTCAGATACAGGTCCACATTCTCCGGGTCGAAGTCCACGCCGGCGTAGCCCAGCGCGCAGAGGATCCGCCCCCAGTTCGCGTCGTGGCCGTAGACCGCCGCTTTCGTCAGGAGCGAGCCCACGACGGACTTCGCAAGGATCTTCGCGGACTTCACGTCCGCGGCGTTCTTCACCGTGACCTCCATCAGTGCGGTCGCGCCCTCGCCGTCCGCGGCCATCTGGCGTGCGAGCGACATGCATACTGCATGCAATGCCTCGCAGAACGCCGTAAAGTCCGGGCCCTCGCGGTCAATGACGGCATTCCCCGCCAGCCCGTTCGCCAGCACCAGGAACGTGTCGTTCGTGGAGGTGTCGCCGTCGACGGAGACCATGTTGAAGCTGTCATCAATGGCCGCCTTCGTGGCCTTCGTGAGCATCTCTTTCGTGATGGCGCAGTCGGTCGTGACATAGGCCAGCATCGTGCACATGTTCGGGTGGATCATGCCGGAGCCCTTCGTCATGCCGCCGACCGTGACTGTGACGGTCTCGCCGTCATTGCCCGCAGCCTCGAACGTCACGCACGCCTGCTTCGGCACGGTGTCCGTGGTCATGATCGCGCGTTCGGCCGAAAGCCCCGCCTCCGGGGACCGGTCCAGCTTCGGCGCCAGCGCCTCGACGCCCGCGACGATCTTCTCCAGCGGGATCTGCATCCCGATCACGCCGGTCGAGCCCAGCAGCACCTCTTCCTTCTCGCACTGCAGCACGCAGGCTGCCGCCTCCGCGGTCGCGTCGCAGATCTCGCGGCCCTCGGCGCCGGTGCACGCGTTCGCGATGCCCGAATTCACCACCGCCGCGCGGACCGTCCGTCCGCTCTCGACGATGTCGCGGTCCCAGATCACGGGCGCGGCCTTCACCACATTCGTCGTGAACGTCCCCGCGACCTCGCAGGGCGCCTCCGAAAAGAGCATGGCCATGTCGTCACGGCCCTGATATTTAATGCCCGCGGCGGCCGCCGCCGCCAGAAATCCTTTTGCGGAGCAGACTCCGCCTTCGATGATATTCACTTACTATCCCTGCTTTCTATATAATCTGTCTGTTTCGACGCGATCCATCTGTTTCGGAACAGTCTGTCAGCCTTCGATCGTATCCACGATCGTCGGAAGGAACTGCTTCTTCCGCGAGACCACGCCCGCCAGCACCGCGCAGCTGTTCCGGCTCTCCACATTGAACCCGTTCTCGATGATGGTCCCCGCCGCCTTCCCGGCGAAGACCGCCTCCGACGATTCCTTTAAGATATTCGTGAGGAGCACGAAGATCATGTCAAGCCCCTCCTCACGGCGGACCTCCTCGATGGCCGGGAGGATCTTCTCGCGGACTTCGCCAAGCTCCTCCTCGCTCATGGAATTGATCTGGCCGATGCCTACCGTCTGGTTATCGATGGTGAACCGCTTGAAATCCTGCTGGATGATCTGCTGCGGGGTCTTTGCGTGCATGTCGCTTCCCGCGCGGAACATCTCCATGGCAAACTTCTCCGCGTCGATCCCCGCGATCTCCGCCAGCTTCGCGCCCGCCTCCCGGTCCACCGGAGTGCAGGTGGGACTGCGGTACATCAGCGTGTCGGAGAGGATGGCCGCCAGCAGCAGGCCGGCGGTCTGCGGATCGATCTCTACCCCGTTCTCACGGTACATCAGATACACGATGGTCGAGGTCGAACCCAGCGGCTGATTCCGGAAGAACACCGGCGCCGCCGTAGAGACGCTCCCGAGCCTGTGGTGGTCAATGATCTCGAGGATCTCCGCGGCCTCCACGCCCTTCACGGCCTGGCTCTCTTCATTATGATCCACGAGGATCAGCCGCTTCTTGCTGGCACCCAGAAAGTTCCGCCGGGAGATCATGCCCACGTAAGTGTTCCCCTCGCCCAGGACCGGGAAATAGCGGTGGCGCACCTGCGCCATGACTTCCTGAATGTCTTCGATATAATCCTCCGGACTGAACGTGATGAGCCGCTCCGTCCGCATAAAAAAGCTGATCGGCAGACTGGTGTTCACCAGACGCGCCGCGGTGTACGTGTCATGCGGGGTCGTGATGATCCGGCAATGATGCTGCTCCGCCTGGCGTCTGATGGTCTGCGCCACCTCGGCCCCGTCGCAGACGATCAGACAGTCCGCGTCCATCTCGAGCGCGCACAGCTGCGTCTCATAACGGTTCCCCAGGATCACGACGTCGCCGGAACCGATGATGTTCTCCATCACCTCGGGGCTCGCGGCCGCCACGACGACCTTGCCCTTTTCCACACAGCCCTCCGGACTTCCCACGATCATTTCGCCGTCCAGGGTCTTTATGATGTTCTCGTAAGGAGTCGCTGCTGCAGACAGAACGTCCGACTCATAGACTTCCATGTAGGAAGTGACGATGTCGCTCGTCGTGATGATGCCCTTCAGCGCCTCGCCCTCGGAAATACAGAGCGTGACCACGCCGGCATTTCGCATCATCTCCCACGCGTCCTTCAGCGAGGTCGAGGCCGGCGCGCCCTCGAGCTTACGGATCTCGAGGTCCTTCACCTGCGTGCGCACATCCGTCAGAAGCGGCGGCGTCTCCACACCGAAGCGCTTCAGCACGAAGCGGGTCTCCTCGTTCAGCCGGCCTGCCCGGCGCGCCTCGTGGTGATCATCCGAGATCCGGTTCTTCAGCCGTGCGTAAGCGATGGCCGCGCAGACGCTGTCCGTGTCCGGGTTCTTATGTCCCACGACAAATACGGGACGTTCTTCGTTCATTTGACTTCCTCTCGTGAGAAGGAACCGCGCCACGGCGCATGCACCGGGGCTCCGGTCCGGTCACTTGTTAAACGCGATGATGTTCTTCTCGTTCAATGTAAAGTCGTAGCAGTTAAATCCTGCCGCCTTCTCCCAGCCAATGCCGTTCCAGAACGCATTTCCGTTCGTGTTCTCCTCGAAAGCAATGAGGCGGATCTTATTGATCTGCTCCTCGCGCAGCTTCTTCATGCAGAACACGACCATCTCTTTCCCGATCCCGCGCCGGCGCAGATCACTACGTACGCACACGTGATAAAACTGGCCCTGGCGTCCGTCATGGCCGCAGAGGATGGAGCCTGCGACCTTGCCGTCCGCGTCGCGGGCGACCACGCTCAGCCCAGGGTTCCGGGCCAGAAAACGCGCCACGCCTTCGCGCGAGTCGTCAATACTGCGCATCGCGAAGCCGTGGATGGACAGCCAGAGGGCATTGACCTCGTCATAGTCCTCCATCGTCATGGATCTGAGGGTAAATTCACTCATATTTAGCTCCTTCAGGGAAGGTTTCTATATGCTGCAGAGCAGATGGATGATTCCGACAATTATCATGGTGCGCCTTATTATATCACAAAATCGCGGGATGCACGGAATTTGCAAGACTGTTTTGAGGGGTATGTTAAACAATCACGGCTTTTGTCATTTTTGAGGCCAATAATTCAGAATAATAAAAGAAAAATCACGCAAAACCAATTCCTGGAATTTCTGCGTGATTTTCCTTTCTTTAAAGAATTTAATTGGCGGCACGTCTTCACGGCAGCAGAGGCACCATGCGCAACCCTCGATCCTCCGGCAGCCCGAAGACCAGGTTCATGTTCTGGACCGCCTGACCGGCCGCGCCCTTCACGAGGTTGTCCAGCGCCGCCATCACGATGATCCGGCCCGTGCGCTCGTCGATCACGAAGCCGATGTCCGTGTAATTGCTTCCCTTCACGTTCCGCGTCTCCGCGCAGACGCCCGCGGGCAGCAGGCGGATGAAGCGCTCGCGGCCGTAGGCCTCCTCATAAATGGAGCGGATCTCCTCCGCGGTCGGGATGGAACCGTCCTCCTTCACCTTCAGGTCCGCGTAGGCGGTCACGAGGATGCCGCGGTCCATGGGCACCAGGTGCGGCGTGAAGTTCAGG